>NZ_JACVTM010000025.1:0-64730 GCF_016624415.1 Paenibacillus sp. S28
CCCCCCCCCCCCCGCCCCCCCATCGACGACTAACAAAAAAAACCAAAGAGGCAAGAGAAATGGTAAGCCCGTTACGGTGCATACCCTGAGATATTCTTTCGCCACACATTTTCTGGAAGTAGGTACTGATCTCCGATACATTCAAAAATTATTAGGGCATGAAAGCTCCCATACCACCGAAATCTACACCCATGTCAGTATCAAAGATGTCCGCCGTATACTGAGTCAGCTGGATCGATTATCGAATTGAATAATTTGGTAATTTCGAATACCATGGGAGATACAAATGTAATACGAATATCGCACACTCGGTGGGAAAGGAAGGAGTATGCGACATTCTTAGAATGGGAGTTATGCACCATTACCGGTAAATATTAAAGATAATATTTAAGGAGATCATTTATGAAAGGTAAGATACTCTTATTATTTTTTATTACAATAGTGTTTTCATCTTGTCAAAATACTAGTCAATCAGCTACCTTGAACAGCGAAACTAGATCAATAAGTAACTCTGAACTGCCTCCTGATGTAGTGAGTACAGGTAATGGAGCAGAATCGGAAGGAATAACTGAAGGTCGATCAGATCCTTCTAACAATGAAGTGTTATCCATGAGCATTGGGAACTATGATTTGAAAGGAGAATTTTATGATGAAATGCTTCGAAATCCTATAGATCATGATTATGAAGTGGAATTAAATGAATTAGTAAATTCCAAAGAGGATATCACAACATTGCGATGGGGTGCGTTGGAAGGCAAATATACAGAGATTTGGGATAAAGAGTTGAATCAAATATATAATAAGCTTCTTCCCAAGTTGGATAGAGAACCAAGAGAAGCACTAATTGAATCGCAGAAAGAATGGTTACAGTATCATTTAAAGGAAACAACATTTGTAGAGAAGACATTTATTAGTAATGGTTACCTTGGAACACAAGGATCGGTAAGCCTAGCCAAGGATGAACGAGAGAGAATTAGGGAAAGAACAATGCAATTATTTGAATATCGATATTTGCTAGATCGTGAAGTTGAGTTTATATACCAAAGTAAAAAATAGAGTTGGAATCTTCGAAGACAGTAACGGAGCATAACACTGTATTCACTCTTCGGGCTATCGCCCTCGGTTGTCAGATGTATGATCATAGAATTAGCTCAGACAACAAATGACCCATACTAGGATAAGAGCCATCTAAGGTTGGGTCGTTTAGTGAATACAAAAACGTTAGGCGTGACTAAGTGCTGACACACCTACTCCTTCCAGTCGTTAAAGTCTCTTGGCTTCGTGAATACCCAAACGTTACCCGAAAAAAACGAAAGATTAATAGAAAAGTGAGGTAGAAGGATGAGTTATAGATCTATTCTCATAGACCAGTTAAACGCCTGTTACAACGATAAGAGTTGGTTCATTCCACTCCATGAAATTTTAAAAGATTTAAATGCTACACAAGCTACATGGGAAAATGAAAGTAAACAATCAATTTGGTCGATCGTGAATCATCTCATATTTTGGAATGAGAAGTGGCTTGAGAGATATAACGTTGAACAATTTGAATTGGAAAGTTCAATAAACAATGATGATACTTTTTATGTGAATCCACATACAATAAATGATTTTGAGTGGAAGAAGACCTTACAGAGACTTGAAACAGTCTTTGAAAGTTGGAATAGGGCACTTGAGGAAAGCGAAGATCATAAACTTATAAAAGAAATCCCCTCATATTTCAATGCTCCTTGGTGGGGAGTAGTATCAAATTTATGTATTCATAATGCATATCATATTGGCCAGATCATGCTGCTCAAAAAACAATTGATAAGTGTAGGTTAGGTATATTTCGGAGGAGTCGGTTACTTCGGATAACACAGAATTCATACTTCGGGCATCACCCTTAATCACCAAGAAGAATCTCTAAGTAGTGGAATCGGGCGATACATTCAACCCGCTAAGAGTCTTCTGACGACCCGTTACCTGCAGTCACTTAAGCTGCTTGAACGTCAGGAATGCCAAATGTTAATGAGGAATCCCAGTAGAAAGAAGGGGAAATAAACCATGGAACCACTATTTACTCATGATACATTTTGTTTGATGCAGACTCAGCAGCTGACAACCCTGAGAACCTTACCGCGTTGCGGCCGGCAACAGAGGTATCGAGCAGGACATTATCGAGAAGAGTTGATTTATTCTTGTAAGATAGAGGGAGAGAAACAATAGGCAGACCATTCACAAGATGGATTTTCATCGCAGACCTCTGATTCCGGTAAAGGGCTGCTCAATGACTTCAATATACTCATTTCCAGTGTAGAATATATAGAGTTCCCTAGTAGGCTCTGACAAATGAAGTTTTTTATATGAAGCCCATGCATCCTTAGGGTCATCATATTCAGAAACAACCGACATTTCTTCAATAGTTCTTTGGTGATTGTTAGAATGAGTGGCAAGAGCTTCAACTAGTACCCACCGATTAGGGTAGATATTACGAACATTACTCCACTTCATGCAGGAACACCCCCGAAAGACTTATAAATTAATTGTACAGTAAGAAGTCCTCAACAGGGGATGATATTTGTACGAGCCGATTTTAGACGCAGCATCTTAGTGAGCCAAACCGGGTATACAAAAAATTTCATAGTTGGCAAAGGAACATACTTGGTTGCTTATCATAACGAGGGTTATACTAATATTATCTGTTACAGATGTAGAGAAGTATATGATCAAGCTATCGTACAGATTGAAGTATAGGAGCAGCTTGAATCGACAAAAAAGTGGTGGTTGAATTGGGGTAACCGTTAAAGATATACTGCAGCTGCCTTCATTTAGAGGAGCACAGGTGGTCACTGGAACAAGCAGGCTTCATCAGACCGTATCCTCTTTATCTGTTTTAGAGGTGGCGGATGTTAATTTCTTTTCGCAAATTATTCAGACCGTTCAAGAAGAGTGGTATGCCGAAGAGCTGGTCATCAGCTCTTTTTATTCCATAAAGGACAGCGTAGAGCAGCAGTGCAAAACC
This sequence comes from Paenibacillus sp. S28, assembly GCF_016624415.1. Lineage (NCBI taxonomy): Bacteria > Bacillati > Bacillota > Bacilli > Caryophanales > Paenibacillaceae > Paenibacillus > Paenibacillus sp. S28. The sequence continues at coordinate 3,005 of NZ_JACVTM010000025.1, forward strand.
GTTCAGTACCTGCATGACCTGGGTGAAGTGGGGCTGATTCTCTACTATGTCGGCATTGTGATGCCAGATATCGCCGATGAAGTGCTCGAACTGGCCGAATCTTTGAATTTTATTATCATTTGCATGCCGAGAAACGATTACTCCCTCCGGTATAATGAAGTCATTTATGAAGTCATGGAGGCGATCGTCAGCAATCAGAATGTGAATGAGCATTTCGTGAATGAATCACTGGAAAAGGTATCGCTGCTGCCGGAACATTTGCGGAGCGTGGAAATTACCCTTAAACTGCTGTCGGACCGGATGAAAGCGAATATCATTCTGACAAACAGCAACCTGGATATCATCAATCGTGTCATGTGGCCGCGCAATTCATCGCTCCCTGTTGGGGATCTGATCCGGTCTATGGCGCCTTCCATTTTGAACGGCAGAACGGGAGAAGGGGAGCTGGATTCGTCCTGCTTTGTTGAATACAAACGTGTTCAGCAAAAAAACGGGGAAGCCCTTTACCTGTTTATCATTAAAGAAAATACGAAGCTGCCGCCGAAGACAATGGATCAAATCAGCGAGGTGGTGCAGGTGGCCATCAATTTGTGGGGAGATAAGCATAACGAGGTCAGCGAATACGCTCTGGTTAAAGCCATCGTAAATGATGAAAGCGAAAAAATGCGCAGATTGGCCAGTTTGCTGTATATCGACGTTTCCGCCATCCAAATGATGTGGCTCGTGTACATTCAGGATTTGTCGGAGGAAAGAAGGATAAGGGAAGACTTAAAAGCGCATCTCTCGCAATATTATAAAACCGCGGTCATTCAAACGATCGATCACTGCATTGTCGTTTTGCTGGGGAATTGTTCCTATAAATACAATGAGTTTGAAATCGCAGCGGAATATATCGAAACCACGAGTCTCATCGCTGAAATATCGAGCATCGTATATTCTCCGAGGATGCGGAACACGCAGGACGTACGCCGAATGTACCAGCTCGTCAACGAAGCCTCTAAAGAGGTACACCGCATCTACCATCACCGCAAATTATACACCGCGGCTGAAGTCCGTTCGATGAATCGGGCCATTGACCTTAGCAAACAAGGGGAAGAGATCACGGAAGAATACTTGTCTGTCCTTGAGCCGTTGTTGGATGACCCTGACGCATTGACAACCCTGATGACGTTTCTTCTGGATGCGAAGGGGAATATGGATGACTGCAGCAAGCTGTTGTTCGTCCACAAAAATACGGTGAAATATCGCATTAAAAAAATTTGCGAGCTCATCGGATATGATGTGACCATCAATTCGGAATCGTACGATGTTTATACCGCCTGCATGGTCTACCGTCTCATCCATAACTAAAAAGTTCCGATGTTTTGTCGAATCAGACAAAAACATCGGATTTTTTTTTGTTTTCTGAAAAAGACGCTGCCCGGCTTCATCTTTTACAATAAGAAAAAACAATTCGGACGAACAAGGTTGAGGAGGGGAGATCATATGAAAGCCGTTAAAGAGCATCAATCCTGGTTCAGTCTCGGGATCATCTGGGCCGGCGCGGTCATCAGCATCCCCAGTTTATTGGTGGGAAACACGCTGGTGGCAGGCATGGGATTGTCGAAAGCGCTGCTCGTCACGTTGGTGGGTTACTCCATCATTGTATTGCTCATGATTTTGCAGGGGATTCAAAGCACGGAGCTGGGAAGACCGACGGTTCAGGTTGCGGGTCAGGTGTTCGGCAAACAAGGATCGCGGACGATTCTTTCGATCATCCTCGCCATTGCGTGCCTCGGATGGTTCGGAATTCAGGCGAATGTGTGCGGTGCGGCCTTGGCTAATTTGTTAGCCGTAGGTGGAATGAGTGTCCCGGTTCCGTTGGCTTCTCTCATCTGTGGTCTTGTGATGGTCGTCTCGGCGATCTATGGCGTTAAAGTGCTGCGCGTTATCAGCTATATTGCCGTTCCTTTATTGATTGGGATCAGCGTATTTGGTCTTATCAAAGCATTGACCGGTGAATCCCTGCAGATCATTCAGAATTTTAAGCCACATGGAGCTATGAGCTTTACGGACGGACTGGCGGTAACCCTGGGTTCGTTTGCCTTGGGAGCGGTTATCGCGGGAGATTACTCCCAATTTTCGAGAAAACGGTCCGATGTCCTGAAAGCCGCCCTTTTCGGAATTATCCCAGCAGGCTTGCTGATGATCGGTGCAGGAGCCGTCCTGACGATTGCTTACCAGGCCAGCGATATTACAGCAACCTTTTTGAGCATCACGACTCCGTTTATTGGCGGTGTGGTTTTGATCCTCGCTACATGGAAGACGAACCTCGTGAATGCCATTTCAGGCGGTTTTGCCTTAATAAACGTGTTCAACGTATCAAAGGAAAAAGAAAAATGGGCCGTCGGCATCGCCGGAACGATTGGGACGGTACTGGCTGTCGTTGGCATACTCAACTATTTTACGCCGATTATGTCCATCCTGTCGGCCATGATTCCGCCGGTGGCAGGCGTGATGATCGCATCTTACTGGGTGCTTGGCAAAGGGGATAAGAGCCGGTGGCATGAGGTCGAAGGCGTGAATATACTGGGCGTCATTTCCTGGCTTGTGGGCGCGGTCATCGCTTGTACCCCTGTTGTGTTATCCCTGTTCCCAAGCCTGCCGCAGTTACCGAATCAGCCGTTGATCGGGATTGTCATTTCTTTTGTCATCTATTATGCAGGCTATCGTTTATCGGCTCGGAAAACAGTCATATTGGAGGAAACGTAAATGAGATATTTAGATCAAGCAGCTGTTGAAAACATCGCCGTCGGCGCAGCATTCTTAGGAACCGGCGGAGGGGGAGACCCTTACATCGGCAAATTGATGGCTCTCTCGGCCATTGAGAAGTTTGGACCTGTAAAACTGTTCTCCGTCGATGAGATTCAGGATGAGGACTTTTTTATCCCGGCCGCGATGATGGGGGCGCCTTCCGTATTAGTGGAGAAATTCCCTAAAGGGGACGAGTTTGTTAAGGTTTTTCAAAAATTAGCGAATTACTTGGGAAAAGAACAGATCGCCGGCACGTTTCCGATGGAGGCGGGAGGCGTCAATTCTATGATTCCCATCGTCGTTGCGGCGCAGCTGGGATTGCCTCTGATCGACTGTGACGGTATGGGACGGGCATTCCCGGAGCTGCAAATGGTCACGTTTAACCTGGACGGCATTCCGGCGACACCGATGGCGATTACGGATGAAAAAGGGAACATCGGCATCTTTGAGACCATTGATAATAAATGGACAGAACGGCTCGCCAGAGTGGCCACGGTCGAAATGGGCGCCAGTGCTTTAGTGAGCCTGTACCCGGCAACGGGTGCTCAAATCAAGCAGAGCGGCGTTCATCATATCGTGACCCTGTCCGAACAGATCGGAGCCATCATTACATCGAAGAATCGGGACGCAGGCGATAAGCTTCAAGAACTGCTGAGACTTGTGTCCGGCTATGAACTTTTCCAAGGCAAAATTGTGGATGTCATCCGGGAAACCAAGGGAGGATTTAACCTCGGCCAAATGCATCTTGAAGGAATCGAGGCGTTTAAAGGCGGCGAGATGAAGGTTCATTTTCAAAATGAAAACCTGATTGCTGAAAAGAACGGTCAAGTGGTAGCGATGACCCCCGATTTGATCTGTCTGGTTGATTACGAAACCTTGTCGCCTGTAACCACGGAGAGCCTGAAATACGGTAAACGCGTACGGGTGGTTGGACTGCCCGCTCATGAAAAGTGGAGAACGGAAAAGGGAGTCCAGACGGTAGGACCAAGATACTTCGGATATGATTACGATTATGTTGCTATTGAGGAACTGGTGAAAAAGGCGGTGGCTGAGAATGTATAGAATCGGGATCGATGTAGGCGGCACCAACACAGATGCCATCATATTGGATGAGAATCATCATTTGATTCATGCGGTTAAATCCCCAACAAGTTTAGATATTAAAACAGGGATTGAAACCTCGCTCCGGAATTTGCTGAAGGAATCGAATATTGATAAAACCCAAATCACGCATGCCATGTTAGGCACAACACAGTGCACCAATGCCATTGTGGAGCGTAAAAAGCTGGCGCAAGTCGGCGTCATTCGTCTGGGTTATCCGGCAACGGCCTCCGTTGCTCCGTACACGTCCTGGCCTGAGGATATGGTTCAGAAGCTGTCGGGTAAATATGCTCTCGTTCATGGTGGATATGAATATGACGGCCAAGTACTTGGAGAAGTCGATGAAGCTGAAATTACAGCTCTTTTAGAGGAATGGGGGAGCAGCGTCGAGTCCATCGCAGTTATTGGTGTGTTCTCATCCATTAAAAATGATCAGGAGCTCCAGATTCGCGATCTCATCCATCAAGTATACGGACCTGAATTCCCTGTTTCCTGTTCTTCATTGATTGGTTCTGTCGGCTTAATTGAACGGGAAAATGCGACCATACTGAACGCAGCCTTATGCAAGGTGATTGAAACGACGACCCAAGGATTTGTGCAGGCGTTAGAAGAAGAGGACATCACAGACGCAGCGGTGTTCCTATGCCAGAATGACGGTACCCTGATGTCGATCGATTACGCTAAGCAATTTCCGATCCTAACCATTGCATGCGGGCCGACGAACAGCATACGCGGTGCCTCTTATTTGGCGAAGATCAAAGATACGATGGTTCTCGACGTGGGAGGGACGACATCGGACATCGGGGTGTTGCAGGACGGCTTCCCGAGAGAATCCACGGTTGCGGTCGAGGTTGGCGATATCCGCACGAATTTCCGCATGCCGGATATTATCTCCGTCGGGTTGGGCGGCGGAAGCATTGTGCGCTCGGAGAACGGCAAAATTACGGTTGGCCCTGACAGCGTAGGATACAAGATTGGACAGGAAGCGCTGGTTTTTGGCGGGCATACGCTGACGACAACCGACATTGCCGTTCGGCTGGGTCTCGCGGATGTCGGGGATAAGAGCTTGGTAGCGCATCTGGATGAAGACTTCGCTAAAAATGTGCAGTCTGAAATTGCAGCCATCATTGAGCAGGCCATTGATAAAATGAAGACAGCCTCGGGAGACGTTGAGCTTGTTTTGGTAGGCGGCGGCAGTGTCGTTATACCGGACACGATTCGCGGGGTGTCCCATATGATTAAGCCTGAGAACGGGGGCGTAGCCAACGCCATTGGCGCATGTATAGCTCAAATCAGCGGACAATATGAACAAATTTATATTTATTCTACAGAGCCCCGTGAGGATTCATTAAGAGATGCGCAAGAAAAAGCCGTGAAGCAGGCGGTGCTGGCTGGCGCTGATCCGGCAACGGTTGAGCTTGTGGAAGTGGAAGAAACCCCGCTGGCTTATCATCCAGGAAATGCGACGAGACTGCGAGTGAAAGTAGTAGGAAACATGAAGTAGATGAGAGGCTTCACACGAGTTGTGTGAGGCTCTTTTTTGTTAAGAGATCAGAAAGTATAAGTTTCAGAGCTTCTGCTTCCTGATCTCGCAAGAAAGACTTCCGCTAAACGCGGTCTGTCTTCTTTGAAGGTACGTCGATAGACGTTTTTGTTATCCATAAGGTGCAACGAGATGAGCAAAAAAGAGATCTCAGGCATTCTATAAGAACCTTGAGCGTAAATATGATAAAAGGTAAAATATAACTAATCGAATCTTAGGTGGGCATGGATTTCATTCTTGTTCTTTCACCATACATCATAATAACAACTAGAGAAAGTAAAAACCCACCCAAAGGTTGAGGCCGAAGGTGGGTTTTATCCTGTACTTACTTAGAGGGGAATAAACCATCCAAGCCATTTGTACTGACCAAGTGTTCGCAGCACTTGGTCTTTGTTACATATATATCAAAGTTGATTACCAATGATGAGAGGGAGGAACTGATATGAACGAAAATAAGGGAAACGAAGTGGAAGAAAGCCTGGAAGACATTACGGGTATCACTTGTATTTACGTACCAGTAAACGATGTTTACGAGTCTATTCAATGGTACCAAAAGAATTTAGGGTACCAACCCGCAAACAACGACCTTGTTGAGCCTGGAATGAAGATGGCTGTATTGAATCTTCCCGATCGTAATGGAAACCTGCCTTCCCCTGGTTTAAGGCAAGTCGTACCTGCATTGTTCCTTCACCAATCGGACGAAGAAGGCGGTCGATTACGTTTTTCATGGTCATTGGACAACGGCAAACCCCATGCAATGGCATGTTTTATTACTCCGAGAATTCAAGAACTGTCCAATCGATTCAAGGAAAACGGAGTGAACATTTTAAGTGAACGAGTAACAAGCGGACCGAACATAACGTTCGCTGATCCTGACGGCAACATATGGGAAGTGTGGCAACCCTAATTGAAAAACAAGTACAAGAGCTGCTTCACGAATGACAGCAAGTTTTTCGTTGAAGAAGGGGATTTCGTATAACAGCATATTCGCGCTGTGGGGCATTCGCCCTTCGGTTTGGCCGAGGGGTATCGAAAGAAGAGGAGGACAATAGATTGAATAAGCATCATGTTCATGAAACAAACAGCTTCTATTGGGATACGAAAGGAAATAACTTTTTAAAAGCCATCGTGCTTCCTTATTATGGGGCCTTTGTTTCAGAAGAAAAGTGCCAACTTTTTGGTGATGTTTCCGGAAAAAAGATGTTAGAGATTGGTTGTGGAAACGGTCAATCCTTGCAATATCACGGGGATCGCAAAGCATCTGAACTATGGGGAATCGATATATCAGAAAAACAAATTGAAAAGGCAAAGCAGTATTTGACGGCGTGCGGCCTGTCAGCAAAATTGATCTGTTCTCCCATGGAAGAAGAGTGTGGCATACCCGCAAAATATTTTGACGTTGTTTATTCAATTTACGCCATAGGTTGGACAATCGACCTTGAAGGCACTTTTTGCCGGATCGCTTCTTATTTAAAAAAAGACGGCATATTTATTTTCAGCTGGTCTCATCCTATACACCGATGTGTTGTTCAAGAAAATAATAGATTTGCTATTAACAAGCCTTATTTTGATGAATCTTGGTATTCGGTATCTCCAGATTTTTGTCAAGGCGAACTAACCTTATCTGACCGTAAACTATCAACCTACATCAATGCGTTGGCGAAAGCAGGGTTTGTTATTGAACAAATGATTGAAGAAACTGACAAAGAAATCATACAATTGCACGATGCAAATGATGATTTGGTAAAAAGAGCGAAGATGTTTCCGGTAACCTTCGTGATCAAAGCAAGAAAACTTTAAAAAATGGGGGCTGATTAAGATAAACATCAATCGTTTAGATCATTTAGTGTTGACTGTTTCGAATATTGATCAAACATGTGAATTTTATTCCCGGGTCTTAGGAATGCGAACGGTAACATTTGGAGAAGGACGAAAGGCATTGCATTTTGGGCAGCAGAAAATAAACCTACATGAAGCAGGCAAAGAGTTTGAACCAAAAGCGAAAACGCCTATGCCAGGCTCTGCTGATTTATGTTTTATAACAGACGATCAAATACCCGATGTCATACATCATTTAAAAAATTGCAACGTAATCATTGAGGAAGGTCCTGTATTAAGAACAGGAGCATTAGGATCGATCACGTCGGTATATCTTAGAGATCCAGATGGAAACTTAATAGAAATCTCTAATTACGATTCGTGAATATGAGAACGTTACATGTATGAACGAAGCGATATATTAACAATTCTTCAAAAGGAGCATTGATATGATAAAGCGATTTCATCATGCCCAAATCACAATTCCGAAGGGAAAAGAAGAAGAGGCCAGGAACTTCTATTGTGGAATTCTCAAACTGGAAGAAATCTCAAAACCGGAATCATTAGTTGGTCGAGGCGGTTTTTGGGTCCAGGTAGGAGATCAACAACTACATATTGGAACTGAAGATGGAGTGGATCGTTTACAAACGAAAGCCCATCTAGCGTATGAAGTGGAAAATTTAAAAGAAATGGAAAAGCTGCTTAACAATAATGGTATTGAGATACTGGAATCTGTAGCAATACCAGGATATGAAAGATTTGAATTCAGGGATCCATTTGGCAATCGGGTTGAATTTATTAAACCAATTTAAAAATATGTAATCTCAAAGGCATTTTAAAGGTGAAATTAAGAAGTACATGATCTGAGGTGTTACAAAGTTTCTTCGTTTAACAAAGTGCTGCAGCGTCGATTTAACAAAAATAAGGAGTTAATTTATGAATAATAGTGAATTCACTGTTGGCTGGGGAACACTTGCATTAATTAATGCAGGATTAGCACAAGGAAAGAACAGAAGCGGACTTCATTGGTTTCTAATATCATTATTAATTGGACCATTAGCAACGCTATTCATCGTGGTAAGGGATAGGAAAGATTAATGGCTTTGTAGGGAATATCGAGAAAGTTAGAATAACAGGAGGATATATGACAACAGATGATCTTCTAGGGTTCGTAGATTAACGGAACGTTATAGAGAATCAGCGTACATCCTAACGGCGCATTAAAACATGGAGGCGATGCTTTGAATAATAAACGGTTGGATAGCATTCGTATTCTTGTTCAAGAGATGATCGGTTCATTGGATAGTGAAATACAGCGACAGGAAGCTTGTGCTCAGTTATATGGAGTGTCCAGCACTGCCTCGCTGCTTGCAAAGAGAAGGGATCAAAATCAAGAAATTGCAGCCATTAGTGGCCTTCTTCATGATTATTACCGCTTTAATACTGGAATCATAGAATTCCCTGGCATCAATAGTGCAGAAACCGTAAGACCGATTTTAAGAGAAATGAAGGCCTTTACTACAGAAGAGCAGGTCACAATTTTACGGGCGATCTTTTATAGAGATTACAGAGATCGGACCCATGGCCCTCTTGATGAAATCATTAAGGATGCATATGTTCTGCATTTGTATTTTCAAAATCCGGGTTGTATCGTGCAGCAACAAGATGCCGACAGACTGCAGAAGGTTTTTCGTGAACTGGGAATCCCGGGAGATTGCATAGTTGAGAAGAGCAACCAAGAAGAAATTGTTTTTAGTAACGTAGATAAACGAATGAGAATGGCTGAAATTGCTGAAGACCTGGGGAGAGCAAACATCATCGGATTGCCAGGAGATCAGCGATATCGGGAAATTTGTAAATATTGGCCGGACCGAGCCATCTATCAAGTTTTACAGAACAGTTGGTGCGCTGCTTTTGTGTATCATTGTTGTTTTGAAGCTGGATTTTTAATGCCGATCCGATACCCTAATGGTAAATATCGACTTGCCGGTGTAGGAGCGTTGCTCGAATGGGCACAGTTACCTGAAACTGGTTTTTTTCATATTGATAAGCATAACGGCTTTACTCCCCAACGTGGCGATATCGTGATCTATGAAAAATTACTATCTAATGATTCACATGACCACACGGGGATTGTACTGGCTTGCAATGATAATGAAATTTTAGTGGCCGAAGGGAATAGGGATAATCAGAACTACTCCAGTGTTTTTTACAGAGATAGGTGGCATTGTATATTAGGGTATATCCGGATAGATAACAACTATGAATATCAATTTAATGATACTTACAACCCGATGATATGAGCTTGCATTAACGTTAGCTGAAAGTGATGAAGCTTTAAAAACCCATAAACCGGAGGATCCAATATGCCTTTTAAAGATGCATTTACTTCTTTCCCTAAGCTTGAAACTGAAAGATTTGTATTAAGAGAATTGTGTTCTGATGATGCCGAGGCATACTACAGTTATTTCTCAGATCATGAAGTAACAAAATATTGGGGATATCCAGGGCCCAAAAATATCGAGACAGCCTCCAAGACATTTACGCGATTTCAAAATGCATTTACTAGAAAAGAAATGATCACTTGGGGAATAGCTACGAAAGAAGAGGATCAAATTATTGGGACATGCATTTTGAACGATTTTGTGAGAGGAGCCATGGTTAACTTATCCTACAACTTATCAAGAGATTATTGGGGAAAAGGGATCATGACCGAAGTGCTCAAAGCGATTATTCTTTTTGCATTTAATGAGCTGAATATGAATCGAATACAAGCTAAAGTCATGCCGGAAAACCATTCGTCTGTAAATCTTTTAACAAAGTTGGGTTTTGTGCAGGAGGGTTTGCTTCGGAACTATATATTTGGTGAGTTCATCACGGATACATTGATATTCTCCATGCTGAAGAAAGATTTTATTACAGCCGCGTAGCTGCGGGTCTTTTGTTTGGCTCTGTTAAAAAGGTGTAGCAAGTAAATACCTTGACAACTATTTAGCTTGGTTCTTGTTTGTAGATAAACAAGGACATGAATCCACTAAACCGAATATTAAAGATATGATTCTAACTTCATTCATTTTCGCAGATGACCGAAACCTTTAAAACTATTCGCACATCTAAATTCCCAATATAGTTTTGACCTATTTAAACAATAGCTTAAGGAGGTGAGTATGAGTATTTTGATAAGTAAAACAATTTATCTCAAATTGATAGTATTTTTCATCATAATATTTTTGTTTCTATTTTTGCCATCTGGGTCGTGGTTTGGTTTTTGGGAAGCATGGATTTATTTTATTGTCTTTTTTGCCCCAACGTTAATTATTACCGCATATTTTATGAAAAGGGACCCAGAGCTAATGGAACGAAGAAGCAAGGCTGAGGAAAAAGAAAAAAATCAAAAAATATTTCAAACAATTTCTGGTTCTTTATTTTTTGTCGGTTTATTAATGATTCCGAGCTTAGATTACCGTTTTAATTGGTCTAATGTTCCAACTTATATTGTATTACTTTCAAATTTTATAGTGTTATTAGGATTTCTCATTGTTTTCTTTGTTTTCAAAGAGAATACCTACACGTCTGCCATAATTGAAGTAGCAGAGAATCAAAAAGTAATAACGACTGGTCCGTATAAGTTAGTCCGCCATCCTATGTACTCTGGAGCTGTGTTGGTTATACTATTTACTCCTCTTGCGTTAGGTTCGTGGTGGGGGTTGATTCCAGCAATATTTATTACTATCTTTGTAATACTCAGGCTTTTAGATGAAGAAAAAGTTCTATTAAAAGAATTGCAAGGATATGACGTTTATTGTCAGAAAACCCGTTATCATTTGATTCCATTTATTTGGTGACTGAAAGCCACATAGTTAGTGGCTTTTTTAAATGATTATATTTCAACAAGAGCCTTTTGTTTAAAAATATATCCGTATTTTAAGGATCCTCAACTTCAAGGGAAGCAGCTCAACAGACAACCCTGCACCGACTACCCGCTCTGCTGCCGGCCAACTCGCACTTATTTACCCCATAGATCTTCCATGTGTATTTCATTCGCGACATTCTGTTGCTTGAAGGGGTTTCACCATATCCTTTATTATGTTTATATAACTCATAAATTTTTGTAGATAGGAGATGGATCTTATAATTATCAGAGAAGCAAGTAAAATAGACTACCCTCAGTTAAGACAAATATATCTTGAATCACGCCGCAAGAGCTTTCACTGGGCAAATGCAGAAGAAATGAATTTAGATGATTTTGATAGAGATACAACTGAGGAATATATACTATTAGCTGAAGAAAATTCCCGAATCCTTGGTTTCGCATCTTTATATTTACCTGAGAACTTTATTCATAATTTATTTGTACACCCCGATTTTAGCGGTAAAGGGGTTGGTACTCAATTAGTTAACCATGCTATAGAAAAAATGGGCAAGCCCGTAAGATTAAAGTGTGTATCAGAAAATCATAAAGCATTGGGTTTCTATGAAAAAAGTGGATGGAAAAAGGTTGTTGAAGAAGGAAAACCCGGAGAGAAGTATTGGGTTTTAGTATATGAATAATAAAAATAGAGGTCTTTAGTAAGAAGATCGTTTAGCGGGCCGACGTCTTGTCTTTATTCGAAGAAGCGGGCCCATTACATCACACTTTGGGGCTGACGCCCCTTGGTTGTCAGATGTATAATCATGGAAGATGGTTCAGACAACACACGACCCGGCCTAAGATAGGAGTTATCTAAGGCCGGGTCGCTTCGTTCATACGAGAGATGTTATTTGAAACCTGCATAACTAATTTTGAAACGGCGATAGACATGATACTGAACATCGAAGGAAGAGGAGAACGAATTGAAATCATCAGAAGAGCAGGTATATTGGCGGGTCATCTCGATCAAGAAAGCAACAGCACATAATATTCTTGCGGTGAATCTGACCTTTAGCATAAAAGGAGACCTATACCATGAATCCATTGATTAAAGATGCTGTAGTAAAATTAGCTGAGGATCTCCAATTACCTGAAAGGGTCTTTGATATTGAAGATTTACCGTGGGTTCCTTTCGATGAAGGGAAAGAAGCAAATTGTTATTTTAAACCTCTTCGATTTGATCTTGCCACCGGCACCTGGATATATCTCTTTAAGATAAAGAGTAATCAAGTGCTGACACGCCACCGGCATACTGGAGGATCTGTCATAGGATACAACATTCAAGGACGATGGAGATATGAAGGTCGTCATTGGATGGCGAAACCAGGAACCTTCATTTTTGAACCGCCTGGGGATATTCATACACTTATTACTGAAGATGAAGAGGTCATTACTTTATTCATTCTGGGTGGATCTTTGCAATATTTCGATCATGATAATGTAGTTATTGGTCAAGACGATATTTTTACAGTACTCAAAAAATATAGAGATTATTGTGATGAGAATGGAGTCGAAGTGCGTGAAGATCTTGTTTATTAGGAGTTGAGGTGCTCAAGACAATGAACCAATTTCAAATATACGGTGAGAATAACCAGTACATGATGATTCAATTTGGGAAAGTACACGGATTTCCGCATACCACCTCTCATTCAGGTGGTTATGATACAGAGAGCTCAATAAACATTAAAAGTGGAAGTTACTGTGCCTCAGGATCCGTTTGGATCTCAACTGGAGAAATATATATATTTAAGAATCAATTACAAAAAATATATGAGAAGTGCAGTGGAACTGCAAAATTAACAAATGACGAAGTTGATCTAGAAGTGACCGTTACGATTGAAAATCGAGGACGAGCCATAATTGAAGGGAGATATAAAGAATATCCATCCATTGATAATGAATTAATATTCTTTTTTGAAGCGGACCAAAGCTATTTTGGTAAAACACTTGAGGAATTAAATGAAATTACTACGATGTATGGAGGAATGAATGGGATTATAGGCTTGTAAGTAACATGAAGAAGCTGGGGATATTTTTTATATAAATAACAGGAGGGAAATGACTATGCGGCAATTAAACAGATCATTGGAAAGTGACAGGCTTTACCTTCGGCCGCTTGTAAGTGAAGATTCCGATATGTATTACCCGAACATGTTGAACGAAGAAGTGAGGAGATTGACGGGAACCCAAAGAGTATTTTCAAAACAGATGATCGACAATTATATTGAAGAAATACAGAATGAAACGGATCGTATTCATTTATTGATCGTTCTTAAAGAGGAAGATCGTATTATTGGAGAGGTTGCACTACAGGATATAGATTATGTAAATCGCAATTCCAATATACGGATAGCCTTATTTAATCAAGCGGATTTTAGCAAGGGATTTGGAACTGAGGCTCTAAAATTATTAATGAATTATGGCTTCGGAGTGCTGAATCTACATAGAATTGAACTGAACGTGTTCTCATATAATGCAAGAGCCATAAAAGCATATGAAAAGTTAGGATTTATACAAGAGGGAATCCAGCGAGAGGTTCTCTTTTATAACCATGAGTATCATGACTCCATTACAATGAGTATTTTAGAGAACGAATTTCGAAAAAGCGAAGAAATTAAATAACACCTTATTTATGCAGCTGGGCGGTATGGGATTTCTAGAGTAAAGAGCAGAACCAATTTTGGAACTGTTCCAGGGGAGTGCTTATGAAAACCTATATCTATATGGTGAGGCATGGCGAATCACCTAAGCTCGAAGGAAGCGAAAGGACACGTGGGCTGACTGACAAGGGAAAGTTGGATGCGATTCGGATTACTGAAGTATTGATGAACGAGGGAATCGATACGTTTGTTTCAAGCCCGTATAGCAGAGCGAAGTTAACGATTGAAGATTTAGCACGTGCTCAAGGCAAAGAGATCAACGTTTATGAAGATCTGAAAGAACTGGTCTTTTTAGACGAAGACCAAATTGTACCTGAGCAGGATTTGATGCCAACGGTAAGGAGGATGTTTTCGGATCCGGGTTTTTCGCTGCCGGGAGGAGAATCTCTTGAGAATTGCCAAAAGCGGGTGATCGCGACTTTTAAAGACATATTGAACCGATACAAGGGGCACAACGTAGTAATCGGAACCCATGGGTTGGTCATGACGTTAATGATGGGGTATTTTGATCCACAATACAACTTGGAATTTTTATTAGGAACTTCAAAGCCTCGGAAATCTTGAGTTGAGACACCATCAGAATTCGCTGATCTTGCAAATAACGTGTTTGTTTCTTGATCCAACCTTATTTCAACGACGCTTTGGCTTGTAATTTGAGGTGGGGTAATACACTATGGCATATGATTACGGTGCATGTTTAAGTGATGGTTCAGGCTTGTCTGAATTTGCAGGGCGGGATAGTGCGGATCTGCTTGCACGCATTATTTTTGCAGAAGCTCAAGGCGAGGGTTTTTTTGGAAAGCAAGGGACAAGGAATCCTAGTTGCTTACGGGGTATTAACAGCGAGTAAGAATCTTGCTTATGCCTATGCAGATCTTACTATTAGTTCAGTATCACCAGCTTATTTAATCTCGGAATGGACACTTTAAAAAATGTTCTAGGAGTACTATAGGTGGTAGCGGAGGAAACGGAAAAAACAACCTTAATTTAACTTATTTATAAAAGAAAACGAGGCGGAAATCGGATTATGAGGAAAATACAGCTAGTTACAATGTCAGTCCTAGCTTCATTAATCGTTTCAAACGTTGTATTCGCAGAAACTCCAATTAAAATTATCTTTGACAAGAAAGAAATTCAATCGGATCTTTCACCGCAATTAATTAAAGGTAAAATCATGGTACCTGTTGAGGCTCTGGGGGAAGCAATGGGATACGATGTACAATTAGACCGCAGTAAAAATACAGTATATATTTTGGATAAAGAGCCAATCCCAGTGGCAGCATTACCAGCTGCTGGTGCCACTCTTTATGCTGTAAAAAAAAATGGATACTTTACAAACTTTGAACTAAAAGTTAAAGATGGAGTAAGACATTTCCCCTACTGGAGAAGTTCAAGCAATAGAGATATTGGGCTTTATTACTCGGATATTAATCAGGATGGAGTTAACGAACTAATCATTGTCCTGACTACCGGCGCTGGATCAGGCGTATCGGAAAAAGAGGTTCATGTATTTAATCTAGATCGATCTACACCAGGTGAATTTTTGAACGAAAGCTTTGTTGATAACCCGATAATCGTGGCTATGAAGAATGTAAAGACTAAATTAACAGCAAAAAAAGCTGAGATCATTATCGGTAAAAAAAGAACAGTTGTTAATATTGAGAAGTTGGGAATTGACCCATCCCATCTATTTAAAGATATTGCATACGGTAGCATTATCGAATACGAAATACAAAATGGGGAGCTAACGGCAATCCTTCCCACTCTTATTACACCAGGAGGCGAAAGTGTGGGAAGAATAATCATCAATTACGAATACAAAGATAAGATGTACCAGGCCAAGAATCTTAAGTTTGTACCAAATTAGCGATAGCCTACCTATGAAGGTAGACTATCGCTTGTTACAATTTTAGTAACCATTAACACGGAAAAATGTGTGATTTCCGATTACCTGCTTTTCAACAACCAGTTGATAAAAGTTACCCTCGTTTGGGTCTTTTCGTCCGTCTTAACCCAATCGACCGAAAGTCCCAGTGATGTGAAGAGCTGCCTAAACGGAACCATAACGTTGCCATTAATCACAATCGGCTTGGGGTCCATTTTTAGTTCTTTGCCATCAATTATAACCGAGCCGTGAACAGCTACCTGGGCTGCTTGCACCGTGCTTGGTGAGAAAACAGCTAGAAGAAATACAGCTAACATAACAGACAAACAACACGATTGCTTCCATTTAAATTTCAACTTCTTCACTCCAATCTGCAAGTCATTTTCTAACTAAATCCCTCGATGGTTATAGGGGATACTTGTTAGAGTCCACATCAATTGTAACATTATGATTGGTACGTGTTATCAAAGCATGATCCTGTTCAGGGGGCTGAAAATGAACTGCTGGGAACGGCTGTCCGCAAAACGCTGTTCGGATTCACCGAAATCTTAAGACGACGGGGGGACCTTGGCAACTGCCAGTCTAAAAAAAATAAACAGGCTCATTTTTAATGTGAGCCTGTTTATTTTTTTTGGATTCTTCGGTTGGTTACCGACTGTAATCCTTTATTTATATTTAAAGTATCGAATAAAAGCGTATTGTGGTGTATCGATCATAAGTTGTTTACGATCAAGTCTTCCAACCGGTAAGAAATACTCATATGATTTTTGGGGTTCAAATTTATCAATGAGCCGGATTCCTGAACGATCACTATTCGTATCTCCATTTGTGCCTTCTTCAATATAATGGTTTGGACTGATATAGACGAGAAGATGATCTTGGATTTGCCCATTGGTATAGGTGTTTTTTGTCATATTTTTAATGTGGATCTTTAATTGTTCTTCACCCTCTTTTTTTCCATAACTAATTGCGTCAGGCACGATCCCAGGATCAAAGGAAGTATCCTTATTGGATTCGTTATTCATACGTGCCAAATGGCCTGATTGGAAAAACCTTTTATCGTTTAGCGATACAATGTTGTTAACGGCATCCCATTTTAAAGAAGCACCTAGACCATCAGCAATCCATTTAGCGGGCACTAATACGGTGCCGTTGTTATTTGTTAAGGAGGTATCCGTCACCATTTTCTTGCCATTTATCGTGACGGCCTTCTCTCCTAATTTCGCAATTAATCCGAAATTCTGGGCCTTCATATCAACTGTCTTTGTCTTTTGGTCCCATGTAATTGTGCCGTTGATCAGATCCGAGACTAGCCTTAGCGGAATTAATGTTCTATGGTTCTGATCCACGTAAGGCATTTTACCTTTAGAATAAATTAAATATGCACCGTTTGCATTAAATCGAAGATCGTTTTTCCCCAGGGATTCAGCCATTACAGAACCCATAAACAATGAACTTGCAATTACGCCGGCAATTAACATGCAGAATGTCTTTTTCATCAAACTCCTCCTCGGGATATCTGCTTTTACTCATATAGACTAAAAATAAACTGAAATGTTGCACCCCAAAGCTGGATGCAACATTTCAGCCTTATTCATTATAGTGGTCCGGTTTTTACTTTTACTGTTTCCTGTGCCCAGGATGTCCAATCCACAAGAATGTTTGAGGGTTGGTATCCACAGTTTGTTGACGTTAAGGAAGCGTTCATCAACTGTTCCGTTCCGGAAGCAGTACCGACTTTAACATCGTTCCACTGTGCATTGTACACATAGCTTCCAGTCGTTAAGTCTTCGTAACCCGTCGTTTGTGCAATAGAAGTAATGCGTTTTACTTGCATCGCAGTGCCATAAGTCGTGAATCCTTTTTCAGAGTCCACATTCCATACAATCGTTTGAGAAAGTGGGGTACCATCTTTTGCAGTGCCACTTACGGATAGGGCTGCTTGATTACTTTGCGGGATATAAAATTTCATAAACGCTGTTGTACCCATTTTAAAATTAGCGGGCGATCCGGATATTACACTTCCCATCCCGAGGGATATCATGCCCCAAGTTTCTTCTGTAGGTGTTTCAGGGGCTTTTCCATCTCCCCAATTAAACTGCAGTCCAGCATCGACCTGGTAAACCTTTGTCCCAATTGTGTTTAATGCTCCGAGATACATGTCAGCGGCATCCCCGGTCTTTTTTGTCACTCCTCCAACTGTTTTATCCTTTGGATTCATGTAGATTTCTGTACCTTTAACAGGAAGGTAGACATTCGCCGTAATTCTGGATTTACCTGGGACTGAGAGTACTTTCCGATACGGTCCGGAATTGGCGCTTGCACACGCGGTAGAGGGATGAGAATATCCAAGCCCAAATGTTGTAAAAGCTGACTCATCAGACGTCTCACAAGTGAGCTCCGACTTGTCTTGAACAATGTCCTTATAGTTCGGTTTTTTTTTCAACTTCCCGTCTTCACTAACTAAGTCCTTGTATTTGAGTTTATACTCATTTAACCGATCTTGTCGGTTTGAAGTGAAAAAGCCATCAGTCTCATCGATAAAAAAGACATTTTCACGATCTTCTTTATCCAGATTCTTCATTACCTCTTTCAAGATCTGTTTGTCTTTTTCCGGAAGTTTAGGATCAATATATCCTACATCGGTAACAGCTTGCTCTTGAACAATGCTGTTACCGGTCATAGCATCATTTTCAGCATTAACACTGGACATTGGGACGGTCAGTACAACTGCAGCAACTAGTAAGTTAAGGATGCTCTTTTTCAAATGAATGTGCTCTCCTTTATTTTACAAATATATGAAAGCTGGCCAGCGAATCATTTTTCCTAGACATTCCATATAATACATTTAATAGAATGTGTATGGAATAGGTTTGAAGGACTACTTAATTATCAAAACAATTGCTTAATGCTTTGGTTTTGTCGATAAGACGAGGGACCTTGAGCGGTGCAATCCGTCTAGTGTTGATGGTTCGGGGGTGAAAAGTGGTCATATGCGAACGCAGATGAACATCTTTTCGAATATTATGTAAAATCACCTTTTTTGTGGCGAAATGTAGTGGATGATCAGATAGCGTTTAACCAGAACGGTGTCTTCGGGGGGGATCAACATAAGGTCAATGTGGATCCCCCGGTTCACCGTCCCTAAATTCCAATGGACTCCCGTCCGGAAAAGCGCCGGCCGTGATTCCATTGGAATTCTTCACGGGACTCGCAGGGAAGTAAAACGTTTGAATGTTTAGCTTCGGCCATCTTTTCGCTGCGCCTGAAGGTATTGTCCGGCTGGTAGATGAACTCGGCCGGATCGTGATTCCCATGGAATTGCGGCGCGTAATGGGGATCCATGAAGGAGATCCGCTCGAGATTTTTGTAGATGATGAGAAAAACCAATTGATGTTGCGTCAGTATAACACGGGCTGTTTGTTTTGCGAGTCGATGGAGTCGTTAAGCTATTTCCGGGGCCGGTATGTCTGCCAGTCCTGTAAACGGGAAATGGAGTTAGAAACCCTGGGCCGGCTTGAAAGTGCTGTCACTTTAGAAAGCACAGAGAAGTCGTCTGAAAAGCCATCAGAGACGCCATCAGAGGAAACAGGGAAAAGGACAAGAAGAAAAAAGGAGGAAGTCTTGAGGCAATTGGCCGATGTCATGCGGACCTACCCTCAGGCTTCTCAAAGTGAATGGGCAAGGATGATCAGGGTTACCCCGGGTTATGTAAGCCAGTTAGTTCGAATCATTTATGAAGACGACCAACTCGGATCATGAGTTGGTCTTTTCTTGGTAAAACAGTTTGGGGACCTGCCGCATCGCTTCCGGAATATTCCGATCGCCATTTGCATCCGTGTTCAGCCAGTAACAGCCGCCTCAGCACGGTCGCCTCTGCTGAGATGAATGTCCAAAGCATGGACATTTCCTTATGGTATCCCCGGCACAGGTATTTCGCTTCTACGCCTTTTCGTGTTTTTCTCTCGTCATACACTTTGATGCCATGTTCTTTAAAGGCCCGTCGTACGTAAGTTAATTCCTTTGTGGCCTGGTCCATAGCCTTGTCGATTAAATCCGTGTACAGTGTGGGGGACTTGAACAATCCCGATTCGATGATTTGTTTATCGCGTTCAAACGCGTCCAGGATCATAGGGACGATTAGATAACGTTTAACCAGAGCGGTATCCTCTGCCGTGATGGGTCCACGCTTTTCCATTACATCACCTCTGCATAGGAAAAGGCTGCCCTCCGGGTAAAGGAGGACAGCCGTTGTCATGCAAGCGATTCCAATGCTACGCAAGTTGAATTATCTGGAATGCTCGGGGTTACTTTTATTGTCAGGGAAGGGGGGAAGATTTCGCCACTTGGGGATAAACACAAAACAGCCCCGCAGGGATGCTTTCCCGTGCGGAGCTGCTTGACCGATGCTTTCGGATTTATTTCCAGTTTACCACTCTTTAGGCGGCAGATTCAATCCCCCGTCATTGTATCGGCTGATAAACTCCTGCATTTTCGCGTGCTTCTTCGCCTTTTCTTTTGGCGGGATCGGCCGTTTAACGCAGCTATTGTAGGGGAAAAATTAGTATTAGACCGAATGAAGCACCGAAGTAGGAAGGACCACCGGCCAGCCTATCATAATCACAGAGGGCATATTTGACTTGCTTCACGGGAGACTTCTTGAGCGCTTTTGGGTTGTTATCTCACCTTTTCTGATACTTTGTTTTTTTAACAAAAATTAATACTGCCACAAAGGCAACCACCAGACTGATAAGTGTCGCATTCCAAGGAAAATGTGTTGCAGTAGATGGTTTACTTACAAGTCCACCAGAATCCTTGGCTTGGTCAGGATCCTCTTGTGCTTTCTTTAAGACAGAGATTAGCTCTGCCGAAGTAGAAACTCTCGCATTATCAATTCCATCCAAGTATGCGGATTTTTTTGATGAAATTCCTGGGACGACTATTTCATCATTATCTTTATTGCCTAATAGTATGCGGATTCCTTTATCGACTACCAAGGTTAGATTATTTTTATCTAGTGAGTATGAGAGTAATTTATCATAGGCAACCCCGAAATCAACGGCAGAACCACCAGCGGAAATAACTTTTAGTTCATTATTTTCCTTGCCAATAGTTAAAAATGATTTTGGCTTTCCATTGGAAAGTACAACATAATCCCATTGATCCACTGCTTTAATAATGGATTTAATAGAAGCCTTGCTTTCTGTTGACTTTAATTTTGCAGGGTCAATGTAGTTCACTTGAAAGCCTTCTCCTAATTGAACGTTTTCGATATCCTCTTTCCCATTGTATCCATAACCCGCAGGGTCATTAGAAACGATTTCCTTAAATGTTTGTATTCCTTCTGAAGCAGCAAAAGCATCAATGTCGTCCGGTGCTTTTCCCAATGCTATACTGCTGAAAGAAATTGTTAATATAAACATCAGCAACAGTGCCACAAATTTTTTCATGTGGTTTCCTCCTTCGAATTAGTTATGGATGTTATTTATTCCCCATCTCCAGGTACGATCATAGGAACTCCCACCGACAAAAGAAGTATATGTCCTTGCTATTTTTGTTCCGTCTAACGGATCCATATAGTTAACATATTGTCCAGATTCACTGTAACCATATATAACAACTGCATGACCGCCACCGGATGTCCAGGCCCAAGAAACATAAATAGGGTATCCGGTATCAATTTGTGCTTTGAGACTGGTCCACGATAAACTGCCACTATAATATTCATTATGGATAGAGTACCAGGCTAAACCATTTTGTACGTCTCGTACAGTTTCACCTACGTTGTCGCATGTTGTCTTTAATTGAGTTGCCTTCACAAAGGAGCATTGTGAAACAGATTTCCCGTAATAACTCAGTATACTTACACTCGATGCAGCCCAACACCAATTTGTTTGCTCTTGCTTTGCCACTGGATAGTTGGCAATATTCCCTGCAAATACTTGGGAAACAAACACCACAGTGAAAACAACAGAAAAAACGAATGATAATATACTTACTTTTTTCACACTGGTACGATCCATCGACCCAATCCTCCCCTAAATAGGAATTTAAAACTTATATTGGTAATTCTACATAAATCAACTTCTTCCTTCTTTCCGTAGACAACTTACATCAAACATACAGACAAAGTTATTTCCAAAAGGTTACTTCCTGGCAATAAGTAGCCGCTCGTTTCCTTGTCGTGTCGCCGTTCACTTTGACGGAAGCGGATGGACGGGAAAAATAAAGTATTTTCTTAGTGCTTAAGCCTAAATTGGAGTCTTTTTTAAGCATTACATGCTAATCATGGGTAGTGTCAAGAAGTTTGTGTAAGTAGAAATATTCCTTGGGGTTAGCTGGCTGAGGGCCTCCACAGCCAGCTCGCACCCTTATTCTTCGTGGGTTGGATAGCGTTTTTCAAAGAGCTCAGCCAGTTTTTGTTTAACTTCATGATCGCCAAAACCCCGAATGATGCGATTTTCGAACCCGTTCGTTATAGGCCACAACCTCTAAATAAACAATCTTCTTGGCCGCGTTCATGTTCGTCAAACTAGGACGCTTAAGATGATAGGGAGGTTGGATTGTGATTAAAATTTTTTTGGGTGGATTTAGCTGCCTTGGTTCTAAAGATTCCGAAGAAAGAATGATAAGCACCAACTCCTTTACGAATTGGGCTTTATGTCCTCCAATGCCTTCAGTTGGGTAGCAGGGCTATGATGTACAGGATGTGGAGTAAGGCAAAGCAAAAGCGCCAACCGCTACGTTGGCGCCAAACGGGTCATGAGTACAACCAAGCATTTCAATTTTTTAACCTTTAGCATATCCCCGTCACCGATTTTGCCGAAATCGCTTGGCGGGTTTTATTTATTTTCTTATTAGACGTTTGATCCCCCGCGAAGGTAACAGTATTTTTGAAAATAAATAAAAAACTTTTTTGGTTCCCCCGGTTCACCATCCCTAAATTCCAAGCGACCCCGGAAAAGCACCGGGTTCCATTGGAATTCTTCACGGGACTCGCAGGGAAGTCTTTAAAATCAAAACAACAAAAGGAAAATCCATGGGGTGACTCAGGGATGAATGGATAGAACCGGCCGGTGGGCTGGTTCTTTTGATTTTAATGACGTTTTATTCCCTTTTGCCTTCCGCATGGTAACGCGAGCCAGGCCTACTAACCTTTGAACAGGCCGAGCCTCCTCGGCTTCGCCCTCCACCTGTTCAAAGCTAAGTAGGCGGCCGAACGGTCAAGGGCGCAAAACTTTTTTCCATCAGGAAGATCGGGCAGAGAAGAGGAAAAAACTTTTACGCTTGATTCCTTGACCGCCCGTCATTGCTCGCGTTCCCAAGCATGCGTCAAAAGGGAAAAAAACTCCCCTTTGGGGAAGCCAGCCATGCGGCAGGCAAAAACAAAAAAACGCTCTTTTGACAAACCAAAACCCAAAGGAAGGGAGGAAATGCCGATGAAGCCTGAAACGCTGGTACTGCTGACGCTGATTGCGGCGATTTTGCAGGTGGTCATTCAGTTTTTAGGGGTCGCAAAGGCCTTTATTGAATGGCTTTCGGTAAAAGAAAAGGCAAAAGGCTCCGACCGTTCGCGGCGGTCGAAGCCTCAAAAGAAAAAACCTAGATAGCCATCCATAGCCCCATAGGAAGGGCAAGGGTAAGGGGAAGTGCTTCTTCACTCCTTACTCTTCCATCTTAGCATAATTGTAGGAATTATTAAAGGAGGGGACAAGCCCATGGAGATGGCGATTTTCATTTTGATTTTGCTGGACCTTGTAATGCAGGGCATCCGGTTTTGGCTTCAATTGGCCATTAAAAAACAGCATGGACGGGATTAGCACAACAATCGTCCGGCGGCTGAGCCGCCGGAATCCTTAACAAATTCGAAAGTGAAAAGTAGAGGGCGGCAGATGGAAACAAGTCGAAAGCAATTCATGGTCTCAGGGGTAATGGCCAAGGGGATCTATCAAAAGGTTACGATCCTTTGGAACGGGGGCAGCGGAGAGAATACCACGGTTTAACCGGGCGGGAATACCGGGAGCTGATTGATCGTTTGGGGATGTTGGCACAGAAGGGAGGAACAGATCATGAGTGAAAACGAGCTGATTAAAAAAATCGAGCGTTTGCGTCGCGAACTGAACACGCTGGTGCTGGAGATGGGCACGACGGCACAGGCGGTATTGAAAAAGTCGATGGAGCTGGACGAGGTACTGAATCAGTACAACCGCGACTCACGCAAAAAGGAGAGTGAAACCAAAGTGAGCCATGTATTTTACGGGATCGGGGCGAGCTCCGGCAAGGCGGCAGGTCTTATAGGCGCATTGCATACGACGGTGAAGGCGAAATATCCTCTTTTTGAATTTCAGCACTTTCAATAAACAATGAAATGAGGTGATTACATTGACTATCGTTGGTGTTCTAGGAACAATACATAATTAAGAGTTAAGACAGAAATATAACTGTTCACTCGATCTGTATAAAGAAATTATTGAAGAATTTAATCCAGACATCATTTGTGGCGAAGTTCATCCTAGTGCTTGGGATAAATATTGTAAAAATAAGAGCGAGAGGGGATATTGGGGGGAGCCGGCAAGTGAGTACTGGGAGCTGATCTTTCCTTTATGCGAAAATAACAAGATCAAGTTTGTTCCAATCGATTGGTTTGAACTCGATGTATGGAATAACTTCGATCCCTTTGCCGAGCTTCCTGAGGGAGTAAGGGAGAACATCATGCGAATGGATGATGGGTGGTTTGACAAACAAATGGCCACGCATTCGTTTGGAAGGATCCCCTTTAATTCAATAGAGTTCGATACCATCACAAGAGCAAAATATGAGTGGCTGGAACAATTGAACCCAAGATCGTTTAATTTTCGATGGAAGATCCGGAATCAAATCATGATAGAGCGCGTAAGAAATACCGTCAATTCTAGTCAAGGTAAGAAAATTCTTAGCATTATAGGTGCTGATCATAACTATATATTTATTGATGAAATAACAGGGCAAGACATCGAACTGAAATATCCATTAAGATAACTCAATGAGTTGGAGGTAAACATGGATAAAAATGTTACATATAAGAAGCTGCAAGTAGGCGATGAATCGATATTTTTTGATTTAGTATTGCTGTTCAATGAGGAGTTTGAATCACCAAATACGGACTTCGTCAATAATGCTAATATTGCAGAGCTTTTATCAAATCCTTTATTTATTTGTATCGTTGGAATAAAAGGTAATGAGGTTATTGGCGGATTAACCGGATATGAGCTGCCCATGTATGATCGAATAGGGTCCAGTTTGTATTTATATGACATAGCGGTAGGAGGAAATGACCAACGTAAGGGAATAGGAAGCCGTCTGGTCAAGGAATTAGTCGAGTATTGTAAATCAAAGCAAATCCATGAAATTTTTGTTCAAGCAGATGCAATTGATCAACACGCGGTTGAATTTTATAAAAAACTTGGTGGAGAGATATCCAGTGTTTATCAGTTTACATTTACTGTTAGATCATAACGATTAAAAGACCTTGCGAGTTGTAATTCGAGGGGATAGTCCCACATCCACAGGGAGAACTCGGTTCCCCTTTTTTTCATTTTCCCGGCTGCTTAGCACCGATCCCCTTTCTCTAGGTCCGCAGCGACCCGAGAGCACTTCTTGAGACATGACATCATTAAAATACAAGCGCATTCCTGTTACAAATCCTTCAGCGTGTTGGGAGGCATAATGGAATGGTATAATCAGGAATATATGAATTGTTGGAACCTTACTGTAAGGAAGTCATTAAAACAAGAATCGTCCGCGATGGAGATGTAATAACCGGGGGAGGAGTTTCTACATCAGTAGACTTGGGGCTATTTGTCATCGAACAATTTATAGGGAAAGAACAAATAGAAAATATAAAGAAACAAATGGACTATCCATACACTGCTGAAGGAATTATTGAGGTATCGTAAATAAAAGATGGATGAGAGCCTTACTATATTCATTGTAAAACACAACCCCAAAATCAATTAAGCAAAGGACGGTTCATTGTGGACTTGAAGCAAAGAAAACAATGGAATGAAAATCATAAAAGACTAACCCATATCATTCTTAAACCCAATGAACATCAAACCTCCATTGAACTATTTTGGGATCAGCATAGGTTGTTACATTCAACAAGAATGAGCAATTCACCTGTTCCTACTCTTGAAGACGAATTATTTATAAATCTGTGTGAAGGAACACTCCGCAAATATCCTGTTACAGCTCCGGATACCAAGAACTCCATAGTATGGCATATTTGGCACATTACTCGCATTGAAGATATGACCATGAACGTACTTGCAAATAACGATGAACAAGTGCTGCATTCAGGTCAATGGAACAAGAAGCTTAATGTGAATTATCCCCATTCTGGAAACGAAATGACAGAAGCTGAAATTACCGATCTTAGTGAAAATATTGATATTCAAGCACTAATGGCCTATCGAGTTGAGGTAGGGCGAAAAACTCGTGAAGTTGTATCTCGTCTATTGCCCAACGCTTTTAATCAAAAGGTGGAAGCCGAGAGAATTAAAGTACTTGAAGAGCAAAAAGCTGTCAAGAAAGAAGCTTCCTGGTTGCTTGAATATTGGGGGAAAAAGACGATTGCAGGATTAATATTGATGCCGGCGACAAGACATATCTTTTTGCATTTAAATAAATCAATTCGAATTAAACAAAGGATTCAAAAAAAGGGAGACTAGCGCCCAAAAAAGCGAGGAAGCTAAAAATGGGGATACGATCTCGTATTATTTCACACTTAAGCGAGGGAATGATCAATTATCCTGAAATTAATGCATTATGGCTGGAGGGGTCAGATGGAACAAGCACATCTGATCATTTATCTGACATTGATTTAGTCATACATGTTAATAGTGGATTTGAAACAAAGGCACTTTCAATATGTGAAAACTTATTGGAAGAGATTGCAGCACTTGATTTATCCTACGAAGAACCACGACAACATCCAAATATGAGATACAAAGTTTTTCACTTAGAAAACACACCATCCTACTTATTTATTGATGTGAATGTTTATAGTCATAGGCCCTATATCGAATTTGACAGGTTCAATGATAGTGAGGTTCCTATTGTTTTATTTGACAAAAAGCAAGTCATTCAAATCAGAGAATATAACGAATCGGAATTAAAACAAACTTTGCGAAATCGATTGTATCATCTAGAAAACACCATCAAGCAGAAAGCAAGAATAGAAAAATATATAGAGAGAAATAAATTTATCGAAGCTATAGGATATTATCATAAATTTATGATCTCGCCTTTAGTAGAAGTATTAAGAATAAAATACAAGCCAATTAACCACGATTATTACATTGTCTGTATCTCTAAGCATCTACCTAGAGAAATTGTTCAACAATTAGAAGAATTATATAAAGTGAATTCTATAGAAGATATTAGTACGCATACACAGCAGGCATATCAATGGTTTTACGAAGTACTGAAAGATGTTCAACATAATCTTAATAAATAAAGTTGAATTTGATATTGTGGAGATACCAACCAAATAAGGAGGCCACAGCATGCTGAAACTATTCGAGTATAACTGGCAGGTTCGTAAAGATTGGTTAGACTGGTGCGATACGGTGAGTGAAGAAGAGCTGCTGAAAAAACGCACCGGCGGGTTAGGCTACTTCCTTCCCACGCTGTATCACGTTGTGGCGGTCGAGTATGGCTGGATATGCGGCGGAATCCAGGAAAAAGCAGTTGAAATCCCTCCGTTTGAGAAAGTGGCCAGTGTGCAGCAGATTAAGGATTTTTCTGCACGCTGCCACGAAGAACTTGCTCCATTTGTCTATGATTGGAACGACAGCCTGGAAGACCGTATTATGATCGATATTACGGATGAAGGGGAACGAGAAGCCCATACATACGGCGAAGTCATGCGGCACCTGATCGCCCACGAAATCCACCACATCGGTCAGTTGTCTGTATGGGCAAGAGAGATCGGAAAGAAGCCTGTTACAGCAAACTTGATTGGCAGAGGATTATTCGATATTAACAATCCAAATTTATAATTATAAGTGGAGGTATTCGAAGATGAATCAGGCTGCATTTTCCGGACCATCTATGGTCTTACTTGTGAGGGATATTGAAAAATCGATCGATTTTTACAAGAAACTCGGTTTCAGTTATGAACTCGTTGGTGGTCCGGTTGTCCAACATGTACATATGACAAGAGATAAAGTAACCTTTATTCTTCATCAAGCAGCCGATCCGGAAGATGTTAAGCCATTTTCATCTGTTAAAGGTGGACTCTATTTTGATGCTTTTTGTTATACAAATGTTCGACAATTGCTAGAAGAGATCAAGGATAAAGAAATCCCCATTGTACAAGGTCCGGATTTGAATGATTTTTTTAGTGAATTTACGATTCAAGACATCGATGGGTATAGAATTGCGTTCGGGGGATAAGTTACGTTACTCAAACTGAAGGGAGAAGACGGGATGACCCCATTTCCCATATTAGAAACGGAAAGATTGGTTCTAAGACAGATTACACCAGAGGATTCAGGCGACCTGTTTCATTATTTCTCCTTGGATGAAGTAACAAAATTTTATGATGTGGAGAGCTTTACGAATGTACAACAAGCTGAGGAATTAATTGATCGGTGGCAGCAAAGATTTGAGAAAAATCTAGGCATTCGCTGGGGGATTACTTTAAAATCTGAAAACCGTGTCATAGGCACATGTGGATATCATGGTTGGATGAAACATCATTTTAAAGCTGAAATTGGATATGAACTGACACCAGATTACTGGGGTAAGGGTTTTATGACCGAGGCCATTCAGAGGGTGATTGAATTCGGGTTCCGCGAATTTGGATTAAACCGAATCGAGGCATTCGTTGAACCGGGGAATGTGAATTCAAGGAAGGTGCTTGAGAAAGCCGGATTTAGCGAAGAAGGGATATTGAAGGAACATTTTTATTGGCGAAATCAGTTTGTTGATACTGCCATATTTGCATTGCTTAAGAAAGATTATCAAGTAAGTTAAGTAGTAGGTAGGTTTACTAAAAAGAAGTCACTTTGCCAAGCACTGTGGCTAACACCTAATCGTATTGGTCTACCGAGGGTTTGATCGTTTGAGAGAAAGTAAAAACCCACCCAATGGTTGAGGCTGAAGGTGGGTTTTGTTCATATTCGACTCAGAAGGGAATAAACCATCCAAGCCAATTGTACTGACCAAGTGTTGCTGCACTTGGTCTTTATTACTTATATAATAACATAATGAAAAAATGTATCAAAGTGTGGATTAATTTTAGGAACAGAAAGTTGGATTGGAAAATAAACAAAAATGGCGATTTCATCACATAATGGCGTTTCAATTTGCGTGCTTAAGCCTTGGTTTGCGAATTCTCTTTATACGTTATCTGAAAGGCGGTTATCCATGTTTAAATACAACATTTGCTTCCTTAAACAAAACGATCAAATCCTGCTCCTTAACCGAGAAAAGCCGAGTTGGATGGGAAGGTGGAATGGCGTGGGCGGAAAAATCGAAGAGAACGAATCGCCAAGAGAGTCTGCGCTGAGAGAGATCAAGGAAGAGACAGGGATTGTCCTAGATTCCATTGATTTCAAGGGTATTGTAACTTGGATTGCAGATGGTAAGTTAACCGGCGGGATGTATGCTTATTTCGCTGTGTTACCGTCCGATTTCATCTATGAGACTCCCATAAAGACACCAGAAGGAATCCTGGACTGGAAGAGCTTGGAGTGGATTATGCACCCGGAAAATAACGGGATCGCGGATTTCATTCCGAAAAGCATACATCGTTTCATAGACGACGCAAACTGCTATGAACACCGTTGTTTTTATGAAAATGACAAATGGACACACGATATCTTGATTGAATTGAACAAGGACATCGATCAAATGACCGATAAAGAAAAGATACATGACTGGTATTTTCATGAGCAGTTCAGAAAGGGTCATACATCAGATAACATGGTATTCGCGCTGCAGCCCGACTGATGCCGATCCTTGCTTGGGCTATGGAACATATGATCTTCCTATGCTGTTGAAATTAAAAACTTATTCCGTTAGGGAGTAGAATCATGAATTATAAAATCCTGCCTTTTTCACAAATCAAACATTTGCTGCCAGTGGACAGTTGGGCTTATGTTCGCAATGAACGAAACGACGGCGAATTCGAAAACGAATCCGTCATATTACTCGAGGGAGATACTCGACTCGATAGCTTGAATCTGGATAAGCCCTTCGGTGAGGAATCTGTCTTTATCGTACTGGTGGACGGCAATCTCGTCGTTGATTCCTATATTTATAATGAAGACACCGATGGTGCGACGGGACTGACCGTATTGGGCGATCTCCAAGCGCGAAATGTGGTGGTTGGTGGACAGGAGATTTATGTGACAGGCAATTTGCAGGTGTCGGAGTTGTTCTGGGGGGATTATAATCACGGCGATTTGACGGTAGCAGGAAATGCTGCTGCCCTTCTTTTCATGGATACCGAAGAGTATCATGTATCGATTCATGGGGAGAAGAATTTTACGCTTCGAATCAACGAGTGGGATGAATTCGGGAACGGGTATGACCTCGACGAAGACCTGCTTCAAGAGGTGTTTATGCAGGACTGCCTGATCCAGACCAATGAAGAAGTCATGCTGTACAGGGAGAGAATGCTGGAACATTTCGAAAGCGGACGTTAGGTCATTGTGCCAGATAAAGTCACTGCCGCAAGCGAAATCGACATCCCTTTCCTGTTTGAAAATGCTGAAATCAGCATCGTGAACCTGTGTCGGCTGACAGACTCGATCTTGATGCCGTCCGAAGCTAACGCAAACGGAAACCGGAAATATGAGTTTTGGTTGCAGGACGATTTTTATCGTGTTATTCGTTCGCAGGCGCCATCGCCATATCGGGCGGTTTACTTGCAGCAAGATCTTTTGGCCGTCATCATTGATATAAAAGAGAACGAGCAGGGGGATCGACGACTAAGCAGATGGGTCCGGCGTTCGAAAAACCAGGATTTGAGCCTGAACATCAGGTGGCGCTACATTGAAGGGGAAGACACGGAATGGCACGCGCTGGACGCTTATTCTCCGAACGATATCCATCTCCTTCTGCAAAACGGTTGGCGCACATTGCTGACGCAAGTGTCCGGGTTCGAATACTATCGCCGATCCATCCGTCCGGAACGAGTCAGAGCGCTCCTTTCTTTGCCTCTTGCTGAACCGTATGATGACTTTTATGACGATGATAAAAGCGGATTCTGGAGCGGCAGCATATACACTGCATTTCGGCAGCCTGGCGTGGTGCGCGATGGAGAGGAAAAGTCGCCCTGCTTTCTTGTCGCAAGAGAAAAAGGAGAGGAGATGGATATCTACCATTTTGTACTTGAAAAAGATGCGGATGGAACGGAATACGTCCATATCCTTTACCAGGCTGAAATTGGGTATGAACATAAGGCTTTTCCCCTCTGGGATCCGGACAAGCTGAAGACCGCCTGCTGGCTCTTTCGTATGGCCGAGAGAACACTGCTTTCGCTCAATCGGAGCTTGCTTGAAGGGAGAGCTCCCTACGAGGCGGAAACGTTCGCCATTGAGTATTGGGAGCGAAAAGGCTATCTGAGATAGTCGAAGACCATTCAGGATCTCAAGATTTCAGTAAAATTCATCAACGATGAACTGTGGATCTTTGGAATAAAAGGTTGAGACCGAAAGGTGCCGATCAATTTTATCTGGATGATATCAGCGTAACTGTAAGATTTATTACAGATCAAACGAATGTCACTAGTTTACTGATAACCGAAAAGGATTGGTATGCTAATCGAAACGATGAGGGGACAGTATTTGAGAGGATCTCATAAAAGAAAACCCTGAAAAACGCGTCGCGTCAATCTCTTGGGAACGCTATATGAGAAACCAAGCAAATTGAATATACTTATAGGACAGAACGATCATCTTCATTTGTTTTATGTATTGGTATACATCTTCCTCTATATGGTAAATTCACAGTCAAATGATCCTTCAGGAGGGTGTATATGAATCATTTCTCTATTTCAGCGGGTGGTATTTTATTTAACAATCATTCCGTTCTGCTGGTAAAGGTTGATTACGGTGCTAATCGAGGAATGTGGATGCTCCCAGGTGGTTTTGCAGAACCAGGCGAATCTATTGAAGAAGCTGCTGAAAGAGAGTTTAAAGAAGAAACGGGTTTAGTAACCAAATCAGGTCGAGTCATATGTCTCCGCTCCGGAACACAAGAACGAAATGGTGAAATACAAGTGAGTTTGTACATTGTTTTTGAAATGAAACTTGTCTCAGGATCCATGATAAAAGATGAAGCAGAAATAGCTGATATGAAATATTGGCACATTGAAGATGTGAAAAGCTCAAATGAGATTATTGAGTTGAGTAAGAGTATCATTACGACAGCGTGGGAAACCAAGAATGGTTTATATGCTGGGAATAAAATCAGGACAAACAACAATTATGGAACTTATCATTACTATCTACCCAACCCATTGTAAGATTCATTTATGGTAGACTTTCTCCTCCCGTATCAGACACCAGCTTTCTGTTAACAAATATAGATATATACCAATTCCGCTGCGAGAAAAGGAACGAGCATAACCATGGAAAATAAAATGAATCCCAAAGTAGATGCATATGTAGGCAGAGCCACGATGTGGCTTGAAGAAACGGAGAAATTGAGAGAGATCCTGCTTGACTGCGGGCTTATCGAGGAATTGAAGTGGGGCAAACCTTGTTACACGTCACAGGGACGAAACATCGTGATCATCCAAGGATTTAAAGCCTACTTGGCGCTTCTGTTTTTCAAAGGTTACATGTTACAAGATCCCCATGGCATTCTGGTTAAAACCGGTGAGAATACGAAAGTAGGGCGCCAGCTCCGGTTTAATGATACCCAAGAAATCGTCGAGTTGGAACCCATCTTGAGAGCTTATATTGCGGAAGCCATTGAAGTCGAACAATCCGGTGTGAAAGAGGATATCATCAAAGAGACACACCTCGATATTCCCAATGAGTTTCAAAATAAACTAGATGAAAACCCTGCCTTGAAAGCTGCTTTTGAGGCATTGACGCCGGGTCGGCAAAGAGCTTATGTGTATTATTTCTCAGCGCCCAAGCAATCCAAAACCCGAGAGTCCCGGGTCGAAAAATGTACACAGCAAATCCTCGATGGCAAGGGATTGAACGATCGGTAAAATCCGGTGCGCAGGGCATAGCGAAATTCAGTTTTTAAGACGGATTTTACATCTGGAAAATGCAGCATTCATCCAATTCACCAAGTCCTTTTATATACTTAGAGCGTTGAGTATAGCTAATCACAAGGACTAGGGTGGCGATGACATGTTAAAACAACGTGACTTACACGAATGCCATGCACTGTACAAACTGATGACGGATCCGGCCGTTTTTCCCTATGTCCGTTATCCATGCCAATCGTATGAGGAATACTTATTCATCACCAAGCAGTTGATCGTTGAGGAAGAGCAGGGGACGTGCATCTCCAGAACGATTCTTGACGACATCGGCCATCCCATCGGCACCATTGATCTATATCAAATCCATCATCGAACAGGCTTCCTTGCAACTTGGATTGGGGCCCCTTATTTTGGAAAAGGGTATAACCAACGCGCAAAGGAAGCGTTTTTGACTGAATTGTTTCTTGGACAGGATATTGAAACGATCTTTTTGAAGATCCGCACCCAGAACATCCGGTCAAAGAGAGCAGTGGAAAAGCTGCCATACGTCAAATTAGCCAATGAGCGGTACGAGCAGGTCTATCAATCGATTAATCGCTCGCATCAGCGCTATGATTTGTATGGTGTGGAGCGGTCTGATTTTTTGGAAAGCAGTGGAGGTATACAGCATGGGGTTGCTACTTAACCGATCGTGCGAAAATGTTATAACATATCATGAAGACCGCTCTGTAAGATGACTGCAGGCGATTTTTCTTTTTCAGGAGGTTTTGGCACGTGGGGACTATTTTAGGAGATAGAAAGTATAAGTTTCGGAGCCTCCGCTTCCTGATCTCGCAAGAAAAACTTCCGCTAAATGCGGTCTGTCTTCTTTGAAGGTATGTCGATAGATGTTTTTCTTATAGTAAGCTGGATTTAAAGCAAATTTAACCATGACAGTGAGGACAAGAACATGACGAAAAAGCTATATTACGAATCTGCATATACCCGGGAGTGGGAGACGCGCATGACGCGCAAAGTGGAGCGGGAAGACGGAACCTATGTGGTCCTGGAGGAGACAGCCTTTTATCCTCACGGCGGTGGGCAGCCCTGTGACCTGGGGTGGATCGATACGATTCCTGTGCTGGATGTCGTTCTGGAGGAAGGAGAAATCCTGCATAAGGTCGAGCGTTTACCTGAAAAAGAAGACGTTCGCTGCCGGTTGGATTGGGGCAGAAGGTTCGACCATAT
The DNA here is from genome assembly GCF_016624415.1 of Paenibacillus sp. S28. Classification (NCBI taxonomy): domain Bacteria; kingdom Bacillati; phylum Bacillota; class Bacilli; order Caryophanales; family Paenibacillaceae; genus Paenibacillus; species Paenibacillus sp. S28. Next base: position 37,160 of record NZ_JACVTM010000025.1, read on the forward strand.
GCAGCATCACAGCGGCCAGCACTTGCTGTCGGCGATGTGTCTGGAGGTGTGTAAAGCGGAGACGCTCAGCTTCCACTTAGGTGAGGATTACGCCACCATTGATATCGCACGGTCCGATCTGCCTCCGCACGAGCTGATGATGCTGGAGCTGGAAGTGAATGATCAGGTTTACTTGAATCGAAAAGTAACGAGTTATTTTGTGAGTCAGGAGCAGGCAGCGGCCCTGCCTCTGGTGAAGCAGCCGAAGGTAACCGATAATATTCGGATCGTCGAGATTGAAGGCATCGAGTATAACGCCTGCGGCGGTACGCATGTCTCTGCAACGGGTGAGATCGGGATGATCAAACTGCTGAGAGCGGAGAAGCAGAAGGGACATACGCGTGTTTATTTTAAATGCGGCTATCGGGCGCTCAGAGAATTTAATGCCGGCATGGAGATTCTCGGCAGCTTGTCGGCCCGGTTCAATACCGCCAAGGAAGAAATTATGGACCGGATTACAAAATGGGATCAGGAGCAGAAGCAGCTCCAAGCAGAATTAACCGCGGTAAAAGCTGAGAATGACGCTTACCTGGCTGAGAAGCTGCTAGCTGACCGTCAGGGCGGCCTGATCAAGCATGCATTTGCAGACAAGCCGCTGAAAGATATGCAGAACCTGGCGGCCAAACTAACCGAGCAAGCGGAGGTGATCGTGCTTTTCGTATCGGGTGCGGACCATAAGGTGCTTCTCGCCCGGGGAGGGGATAGCGAACTTGCCTGCGGTGCGCTATTCAAGCAGCATCTGGCCGATTATCGCGGTAAAGGCGGAGGCAGCGACAAAATGGCGCAGGCCGGTTTTGCCAACGGGGAGGATGCCATGGCGTTTTACCATTTTGCGGGGGAGTTATTAACTACTTCAATTTAAACAATAAGATAAAGCAAAGACCCACCCCAAGGTTAGCGCCAAAGGTGGGTCTTTATTCTGATCGCTTAGAAGATGTCCAGCGGGGTGTACCCGACACGGATTTTTTGTAAAGAATGATAACACAATTAAAAAATGTATGTCAAGTCATAATGACTTGGGAATACTTGGCTTTGTGTGTGATAAAATCAGGGTAGCAAGGCTAATAAGGACGATTTTATAGGAGGTAGAACGAATGAAATGGCAAGAAGTAAGGGAACTATTCCCTGACCAATTTGTTCTGGTTTCCATACTTGATTATCATGAGGAAGGCAACAAAAAGATAGTAGACGAAGTTGCACCGATTCGCTCGATACCAGAAGAAGATGCTAATAAAGAGTTTTTTCAAGCGAGGCCTGGGAATGTCGTGTATCATACTTCAAAACAAGATTTTGTGATTCATATACGCCGGGATCCATTAATGGGGGTGAGACGTAATAGTAATGGATAGCTTCTTAATAGACATATTTCATGAAATGAAGAACAACTTTATTTTCTATTGGTCTCCAGATTCAAGGAGCAGGTTTATAGATACCAATCTTTTTAATGGAGGATAAACTAATTTGTCGTTAATGAGAATTAAGGTACCGGCAGGTTTTGCCGTTTGCTATAACAAATTTGAAGACATTGAACTTGTGAAATCTAAAGAAGATCAGTATTTAGAGAATTGGGGATATTTCACTGAGGATATATTGCAAATACATAAAATGGAGCTTCGAAAAGGAAGCTGGATCATACCGGAGAAGAATAAATTCATCCTTGACCTTGGCTGGTACCCTGATTCAGACGCCGACGGTTCTTATCATTTAGTTTTGGTCAATGAAGATTGGGAAGTGATACGGAGCAAGGAATCAAGGAACAGATTCGTGATTAGGGATACGTTAGAAGAATGGATGGATCTGATCCAGAGGGGGGCTCTTCGGTTAAAAACGTGAGAAAAACGCAGAGCGCAAGCTGCTTGTATATGAAAGGATCACCTATTATTGTGATTGCAAAAATGTTTGTACGTCATCTATTGGGTTCGTAAATACAGGAACTTATGGGAAGTCAGCAAAGTACTTTGATAATTGGAGGTGAAAGAAAATAGACCCTTTCCATATCCAAAGAAGTACATCAAAATCCCCGTTTATTGCAAGTATTCCACACGGCTCCTCATTATTAACCGATGAAATGAAGTCTAGATTAGTTCCTGGAGTTATTTTGTCTAACAATGATTGGTATGTTCGCGAATTATACGATTTCTTAGACAATATTGATTTCACAGTTATATCTGCGAACTATAGTCGGTATGTTATCGACGTAAACCGGGATATGTCATTCAAGGAGAATAAAGACAATTACAGAAACTCGTTAATTTATCATAAAACTACTTTTGGAGAACAAATTTATGATACATCACCAGATGAGGCAATAATCGAAAATCGAATTGAAACGATATACCTGCCATATCATCACTGTCTTGCGCAAGAGATAGGGCAGGTTGCATCAAATCATCGAAAGGTATATTTGTTTGACCTGCATAGCTTTTATATTCAGTCTTCAGCGGATATTGTTCTTGGAACCCGAGGAGGTCAGGCGTGTTCAGAGGAATTCCTAAATGTACTAGTTAAAGCATTTCGAGAAGAAGGTTTCAAGGTTGAAGTAGATGCCGAGGGACTTACAGGCGGTTATATTGTATCTCATTATGGATCGCTTTCACATACAGAAGCTGTACAAATTGAAATCCGGTATACTGCGTATATTGATGATCGTGTCTTTGGTAAGGAAGAAGTCATCGATAAAAACAATGATTTGTTTATGGCAACAAAAGGGAGGTTACATAGGGCATTTATAAGGATAAAAGCTGAGTTGGAATCTCTATGAAGATGCTGACATCCTAGGATGTTCTTCAATAGAAAGGAGGATTTCCCTTGACGAATCGAATCGCGATCATCGGCTCAGCCGGCTCCGGTAAATCTACCTTATCTCGAAGGTTAGGCGAGATTCTATCATTGCCTGTTGTTCATCTGGACCGATATTATTGGAAACCGAACTGGACTCCAACCGTAAATGACGAATGGAATGAATTTGTGAAGGATGCTGTAAGCGAAGATCAATGGATTATCGATGGAAATTACACCAGAACCTTAGGTATTCGTTTGAGTGAAGCGGATGCCGTCATATTTTTAGATATGCCCAGACTCTTATGCATGTATAGGATCATTAAAAGACGAATCCGATATCATGGAAAAACACGACCCGATCTGAATGAGGAATGCCCCGAAAAACTGGATTGGGCTTTTTTTATTTGGGTCTGGAATTATAAAAAAAGAAGCCGATCCAAGGTTATGGAAGCGCTCGAACAGGTAAAGGGTCGAAAACAAGTCGTCATATTAAAGTCGAGGAAAGAGGTACAGGAGTTTTTGGATCAGGTGAAGAATGATGGGAAAATTTAGGCGAATTTTGTGTTATATATGCGGTATCATCAATATATATGTGGGAAACGAAATGTAAGGGGGCAGGTCATTCCTTGCGATCCAAAATCGTTATTTTACTGATACTGATTGTCCTCGTACTTACAGGGTGCAAAGAAGAAAAGAAAGAATATATGCCGTTTTATAATCCAACGCACACAGACTATTTGCAAAAATTTGGCTGGCAGGCGGAACGCTTTGCATCGGAAACAAAATATGAAGCAAAAACTTTGCAGAGTTATAAGAATCATGTCGATACCATCCGAACGGAAGGGAACATTGATTTGGCACCGTTTTATAACAAGGAGGTTGTAGAGACGGGTTATATCCTTAAGGAAAAAACAGAACTATACAATCAGATTGTAGCCTATATTTTAGAATCCGAAGGAAAGGTCATCGGAGGCTATTTAGAATTTAATCATGAGGTGTTGCAACCGGACGGAGTGATCGAAGTTCACCCTGGCCAAACCACACCGATGTTCAATCCCAATGATTCCAACAAGCAATTTGTGATAGGACGTATTATAAAACCAGAGAGTAAATGAGTAGTGGCCTTTTACTTTTGAAAGCAAGGAGATACTGTTCAATGATTACTATAAGAGAAATAACCAAAGCCGATTTGAATGACCTATGCCGTCTGTACGAGGAGCTCATGGATCATCAGCCTACCAATTACGAAAAAATAGTAGAGGTATATGAAGTCATGCAAGCCAGCGGTAACTACCATGTCCTGGGGGCTTTTAAGGATGGAGTACTGGCAGGGTCCGTTATGGGAATTGTCTGCCAAGATCTTGTCGGAGAGTGCAGACCTTTCATGGTGATTGAGAACGTTGTCGTTTCAGATCGTTTTCGCAGGCTTGGCATAGGGAAGCAGTTAATGATGAACATTGAAGCCATAGCGCGGGAGAGAGACTGTAATTATGTTATTTTGGTGTCTGGTGGACAGAGAAAGGAAGCCCATGCCTTTTATGAGAAATTAGGATTTAAAGATGAGAAGGTCGAGGGGTATCGGAAGCATTTGTCTTGAAGAGGGGATGGACGTTACTCGGATACCATTTATATGAGTATTTTGAAAAGAGAATACGAGGAGCTAAATCAGCACTTGATATAAAATTTGGAGGGATCAATCCTTAAATGTCACTATACGATATTGGTGATCAATTATATTTTGAAGGTAAATATCAAGAGGCAGCTGACATTTTTAGAGAGTGTATCGATAAACAGCTTGAATTGAACTCAAGCATCAACTACCTGGGCTGCTGTGAATTGCAATTGGGGAACTTTGAGCAAGCATTAGGTTGGTTTGATGAAGTGATTGGCAGAGCCCCACAATGGGAAAGACCTTACATGAATAAGAGCAGGGTTTTCATAAAGCAGGGAAACCTAATTGAAGCAAAGAAGTGCTTAGATGATGCACTACAAATAAATCCTGAACATGAAGATGTTTATTACTATCTTGGGATTTACTATGAAAAATGCGACGACCTATTCAAAGCAGAGGAAGCATATAACAAATCCTTAGATATCGATGCGAATCAACCAGAAACCTTACTAAATCAAGGAATTGTAATCTCTCGCCAAGGCAAATATGTTGAGGCAATCGGGTATTTTCAGAAGGTCATTGCGCTTGATCCGAATGAAAGTGATGCTTACTGGAATATTACTCAGATCTATGTATCGACAAAGGACTATAACCAGGCATTATTGTATTTGGACAAATATATGATTTTAAATAAGGATGATGAGGAAGCTCAAGAATTAAGAGTAACATTGGAGCGGGAAATGACAGATTCGAGGAATTAACTAAAAAATGAAGGGAGAACGTTATGCATATCGGTGTCGACTTGGATAATACCCTGCTTGATGCAACTACTGCCCATTTGCAATATTACAATAAAGCATCTGGATTAACCTTAACCCATGAAGATGTTAATGATTTTTATCTATATAAAATGTACGGCTGGGACAAGACGGAGAGCGATGTGATTTATAATAAACATGGAAATGATATTCACTGGAATTCATCCCCGTATCCTCAAGCTATACAAACGCTGGCCTCGCTTTTTAAACATCATACCATTTCTATCATTACCGCAAGACCAACACAGTTTCGGGATGTTACCGTTAAATGGCTCGAACACCATAGCGTTCCATACAACAATATCGTATTTATTGAGGATAAACTAAAGGAATGCATGAAGCTCCAAGTCGAAGTAATGATTGATGACGGCCCTCATTATGCAGAAGAATTTGCACAAATGAATATGCCTGTCATTCTATACGAGCAGCCATATAACCGATTCGTAAGACATGAGCTTGTTTATCGTGCTATGAACTGGAGTGAGGTCAAGGCGCATATTGATTATTTACAAAAGAATTCCCACGCAAAATCGAAACCATCGTAATCGCCCTGCTCCAGTCTGCTCCTAAATTCGCAAAAAAGACACGAGTTAAAAAGGAGACATCATCTTGACCCAAACAAAATTAATTCTAGTGGAAGGTATACCCGGATCGGGTAAAACCTCTACGGCTCGATATATTAAGGGGCTGCTGGATGCTCACGATAAGGACAATCACTTGTACCTGGAGGGGGATCTAAATCATCCGGCGGATTATGAGTCCGTGGCTTGTTTGGACTTTAAAGAGTATGAAGTGTTGAAAAATAAGTACCCTGAATTGGGCGATATAATAAATCAATTCACTCAGACGGTAAGGCAATACCGGTTAATTTACTACGGCAAATTACAGCAACAAATACCTATCGACCAATATAAAAACCTCGTCGATGAGTTAGCCGGATTAGATGTATACAATGGATCGTTGGATCGATATCAAGAGCTCGTCATTGAAAGATGGACAGAATTCGTTAGTCACACTCAGCTAACTGAAAGAATAGTCATATTAGAATGCTGCTTTTTGCAGAATCCGCTGACCATGATGCTTGGGCGATTCAACCAGTCACAACAAGTGATTACTGACTTTATAAAGAGATTAGAAACGATTATTCAACCTTTACATCCTAAAATCATTTACTTTTATCAAGACGATATAAAGTCAACCATCAACAGAGTCACTCAGGAACGATCGGATGATTGGCTGCGCCATATTACGTGGTATTTCACAGAGCAGGGATTCGGTAAGGCAAAGGGATATCACGGTGTGGATGGCCTTTGTGAGGTGCTGAAGGTACGCAAGGAATATGAATTAGACATCATGGATCATTTGAAAATCGATAAATTAACAATAAATAATACGGAATTTGATTGGGAACCTGTGTTACAGGAGGTAAGGGGGTTCTTGGAAGTAGCGCAATGAAGGGGGAGTACATATGAAGCTGTTTCATTTTAGCGAAGAACCCGACATCCAAGTTTTTGAACCTCGGACCATATACGATCAAACCGATGCGAAAGTCTGGACGATCGATGAGTACCATGCGCCGCATTATTATTTTCCACGAGCATGCCCCAGAGTCTGCATTTGGCCAAAGGATGATACAAGTGATATGGATAATGAACGTTTTTTTGGGATGTCGAAAACTAGCCGGATGATAGCCATTGAGACCGGGTGGTATGAACGGGTAAAAAAGGGTTCTATCTATCGTTACACTTTTGATGCGGCTGCTTTCGAGTTGGAAGAAGAGAATGCGGGATACTATGTATCAAGACGTCCGGTTATACCAATGGAAGTAGAGAGAATCGACGATTTGATAACTGCGATTCTGAATGAGGGTATAGAGCTAAGGATCACTCCATCATTACAGCCCCTGCGAGAACAAATATTGAAGTCCACCGTCAACTTTTCCATGATCCGTATGAGAAATGCAAGACAAGAATAATAGATTGAAGGGATTTCAGTCGCCAGGGGGCTTTCTCCTATTGGTCATCTACATGTATAATCATGGAAAAAGCTCCAGGCAACAAACGACCCAGCCTAGAATAAGAGTGTTCTATGGCTGGGTTATTTCATAAAGAAGAGCGGAAGAGGAAGAATTTCGAAAATCGACAAGGAGGAGCCGGGATGCTCTACGATTTAAAAGGTGGGGCCAACATGGCTCCAATGGTGGGAATCTTATATTCCGCGGTAAAAGAGAACATCCAACGACTACAATCCATCACAAACGGTATGCCGCAAGAAGAGGTGGATTACAAGGGGCCAGATAACAAGTTTAACAGCACAGCCCAGTTAATCAGACACCTCATGTACGTGGATCTGAACTGGGTTTACAGAATAAAGGAGCTCCCACTTCCACAGTTGCTTCAAAAGCAGTACGGCCCCATGATCGATGAGCTTGGCAGGTTACCGATGGTTCAGGGAGTGTCTTTGAATACACTTATGACTCAATATGACGGTGTATTAGGCATGCTGAAAGAGGCGTGTACGCAGCTAACCGATGCAGATCTGGAGAGAACCGTCACTTTTGGACATGAAAATGAGAAGCAGGCAACGATACGCTGGGGGATATGGCATATGGCCGACCATAACCGCTATCATCAGGCGCATATCAATCTGCTTCGAAAGTGGTATAAAGAAAAGTGAATTCAAGGCAAAGCAGCTGGTGGAGAGAAATGTTCTAAGAGTCTAAGGGAGGTATGATGAATAATGTTATGAAGTTGGCCCTTGGCCTGGTTGGCGCTGTATTGATAGTTTTAGTGGTGACCTGTCCAAATGAGGAAGATTACACGAAATGGCTTTCCTCGGAACACGGCATAGTATGCGTGAATACTGGATTTGACATTGGGTGCAAGAGACAAGATGCCGAGGTTAAGTGGAATTCGAGATATGTTATGCACGCGGGGATTTTTATACAGGTGAGGGATAAGTATTCTGAAGGAAATATGGATTTTGTAATAAAAGCCTTCGGAATTTTTAATCACTTTTTTGATTATTCTTCAAACCCAAAATAAGACTAAAAACCATTCAAATGAAGGAGTGTGCCCAATGAGTCCAACATTTGCTTTCTCCCGTATTGGCTACGTATATGTTCCGACAACCCGTATTGATGAATCTATTGCGTGGTACACGGAAAACTTGGATTTCAAGTTAATGAATAAGTTTCAGGACCGGGGGTCTTATATTGCCGTGCTGCACCATCCTCATCAACATTCGATTGCTTTGCTGCTCATTGAAACAGAAGACAAGCAGCCGCTTGAAATTATGAGGAACGGCAAGCCATTTCCGATCATGGCGATAAACTGTCCGGACATTGAGTACACCCATCAATTCATGAAGGACAAGGGGCTGATGGTCGAAGATTTGCAGACTCTGGGAGCTGGAGAAGCTAAATATTTTTACTTTAGAGATCATGAGGGGAATCTGCTGGAGGCCGCTTGGTCCATATGGGATCCACAGGACGAATTGAAAGAGGATTTTGTAAGGAGTTAACCCATTTCCAGAGAGGAGGGCGTTGTTTAATGGAATTGTTGAGTGGATACATTTATATCCCTGTAACGAATCTGGAACGCTCCGTAGAATGGTATGCCAAATATCTTCATTTTGAAACTGCGTTTGAAGATCCTTTGTACGTGGAAATGAGGTCAACAACGGGAATTCGGATCATGCTGATCGTAAGTGAAGAAGCGGTAAACTCACAGATGACGTATTCCAATGGTCCGCAAGCTGCGTATGGTTTTGTCGTTCCCGATATTGATCAAGCTAGGCAGTGGCTGATGGATCATGGGATTGAAGTCAGGCGGATATCGAATTACCAGGGGAAGTCTTTTGGATTTTATGATCCGGATGGGAACATCATCGAATTATGGAGTGACTATCCGAAGGCATAACCTTTGCCTGAAAGATTTGCAAAAGGATGATTGCAAAAATGATAAAAAGGTTAGCGCTAGTTCCATATAATATGCTGATGCTGCTCGTGTGGATGTACTGGTACAGCCTTTTTTATTGGTGTATGGAAGGGTATGTGCCTGCCTATCTCATCATTGGAAGCTGCTTATTCCTCGCTCTAGTGTGGATTTTCGGTAATATTTTTTGGATACGAAGGGCTCAGCTTGCTTGGGGAAGTTCCGTTTTCATTATTGGATTAACCATGGTTTTGATGTACTTCGACCCTATATTAATGCCCTTTTATTTTGAAAAGATCAATTCGAAAGCGATGCATCAATCTTTTCAAATACTAGCGTATTTTAGAGATTAGAAATGATGATTTAGCAACAGGAGTGACGATGTTGAACTATCAGAATAAAAAGAAGTATTTTTTGTCAGCGGATCAGATCGTACAGTTAATCGACTCGAATGAAGGGTGTATTGCAAGCGACCGAATCACGGTGGATGGCTGCAAGGTCGGATTTATGTATCGGGAAGAAGTTTCGGGTAGCCCATATCCGGACAGCGGATGGCGGTTCATGGCCGGTGACGAAGACGAAGAGTATATGGACAATGCCGATAACCATGCCATCTATCTGGTGAACACCATATGTAATTACGATCCAGACATCATCCCTTTTCTTCACTCGCCGCCAGGGACGGCATTCATACGGAATGAACGTGGCGCTTTGGTGCTGGATAAGGAGTGGGAGGAGCCGGATGAGTGCAGCGAAACTTTTCAAGTTCTGATCGAGATTTTATGTTGAAATCATTCATGGGTCACAAATCTAAATAAATTGAACTAAAGAATAGGATGCAGGCAAGGGAGTAAAAGGATTCCGAAGAAGCGAAGCGGTCGTATTTGGCTTTCGGATTTCCACCTTAAGTGGGCCCTGTACCATCAAGAAATCCGAAAACAAGAACGATCGTAGGAACATTTTACGTACTTGCCCCATCACCCATTACTTTTAAGGAGTTATTAAATGTCAACCCAGGATCCTATCTATACGAATCACTCCAACATGTATGACGCCATGGTCAGCCGTCAGCCTGATTTATATGACATCATCAATACAATCAGAGTTTTCAAAAATGTGGACGTGCTGGATTTAGGCGCAGGGGCGGGGCGATTATCGACGGTGATTGCGTCTGAGGCGAAATCTCTAATCTGCACGGATATCTCCCGTCCGATGCTGGACATCTTGGATAGCAAGCTGCAGGGGATGAACGGTCCGCTGAATTGGAAAACTGTGGTGTCGGACCATAGGCAGCTGCCCATACCCGATCAGAGCGTTGACCTGATTGTCTCGGGGTGGAGTATTTGTTACCTGGCCGATGCGTCAGATAATCGCTGGGAACAGAATCTGGAACAAATCATGGCCGAGCTGCAGCGGGTGTTAAGGCCTAAGGGAACCGTCATTATTTTTGAAACGATGGGAACGGGATATGAGACGCCGCATCCCCCTGAATTTTTGCAGCCGTATTATGCATTACTTCAAGACAAATACGGATTTGACCATCAATGGATCAGAACCGATTATGACTTTGGGAGTATCGAAGAAGCCATTCATCATACGGAGTTTTTCTTCGGACCAGAACTCGTTGATCGGATCCTTCAGAATCAGTGGACATCGGTTCCGGAATGTGCGGGGATCTGGTGGAAGCATTTTTGAAGATGAGCTTTTACATAGCCAAAAGGAGTGTTGATATGAACTTCCATTTGAATGAAGCCCTCGAAATATTGGGGCGCACGCCGCAAACCTTGGAGCGCTTCTTATCCGGTCTATCCGAGGGATGGCTGCATAGCAATGAAGGGGAAGGAACCTGGAACCCGCTTGAAGTCGTTGAGCACCTCGTAGAAGCGGAGAAGCATAACTGGATCCCGCGGATGGAATCCATTCTTGCGGAAGGGGAAAACAATCCCTTTCCCGTATTCGACCGCTATGCCCACTTGAAAGACACGTCTGAGAGAACCGTTGAAGATGCATTATCAGAGTTCCATACCATCAGAATGGCGAACATATCCAAACTGAGGGCGGTCGTCAGTCCTCACGATCTGGAAAAGACCGGTCTGCATCCGGAATTCGGCGTTGTGAAGTTAAGGGAGCTCCTCTCTGCATGGGTTGTTCATGATTTTACGCATATGGCGCAAATGGTTCGGGTGATGGCGGAGAGATACCGGGCTGATGTTGGGCCGTGGAGTGCCTATTTAGGCATTTTAAAAAGGAGCTGATCTCTTCTGCTTTCGAAGAGCTGCCTAGCTCGTCTTAGCGTTTAACCCTAATTTGAAGGTAGGATGGTGTCGGCCATGAAGACCGGGATCGAGACGAAAGAGCATCAAGCAAGTTTAGGAACAGGTACGATGAGGGCGCTTGTCTATGAAACTTACGGACAGCCGGATGTTCTTCGGATCGAAGAGGTGGAAATCCCTAAGCCCAAGGAACATGAAGTGTTGATCGCGGTCCACGCCGCATCCGTAAATTCCTGGGACTGGGATCTCCTGCGCGGAAAACCGTTTGTGAACCGGATTGGTGGGATGCGGAGACCCCGTTACCGCATTTTAGGTGCAGACATTGCAGGAAGGGTTATTGCTGTGGGGGCGGCTGCCAAGCGGTTTCGTCCCGGCGACGAAGTGTTCGGGGATATTTCCGGCTGCGGCTGGGGAGGGTTTGCAGAGTACGTCTGCGCTGACGAAAAAGCACTGACGCCGAAACCGGAAGGGGTGAGTTTCGAGCAGGCAGCAGCCATCCCTCAAGCAGCGGTTCTGGCCTTGCAAGGACTGCGCGATAAAGGAAAGCTATCGAAAGGCTGTCACGTTCTCATCAATGGAGCCGGCGGCGGTGTAGGCACGTTTGGGATTCAATACGCCAAGCTGCATGGGGCAGTGGTAACCGGTGTAGATCGGGCCGAGAAGCTGGAAACGCTGCTTTCCGTAGGGGCGGATCATGTTGTGGATTATATGAATGAAGATTTTGCTGCAGGTGATAAGCGGTATGATCTGATCCTCGATGTAGTCGGAAACCGATCCGTATTTGCGATCCAGCGCGCACTCCAACAGGGCGGCACCTATGTCATGGTGGGTGGTCCCTTTCCGCGTATTTTTCAGACATTATTGACTGCACCATGGACAGCTAGGCTTCAAAAAAAGAACTTGGGATTGCTGATCCATAAGCCGAACCATGAGGACCAGTTGATCTGGAGGTCTTTGGTGGAAACGGGTCAAGTCAAGCCTGTCATTGATCGGGTTTATTCGTTGGGGGACGCGGCCAAGGCTTTTGAGTATTTCGGCCAAGGTCGAGCGATAGGCAAGGTGGTCGTTCGAATAGACAGAGGCGTTCCGGATAAATAAGGATGTTTTAAGGAAAAAACTTGTAAATTTTAGGAATCCGTATAAAATGAATTCAATGTTTCATGGGACGTTACAAAATATCGGAGGAGAAGAGGATATGATTCAATCCATCGTTCATATCGCGCTAGTCGTTAAGGATTACGATGAAGCTATCGATTTTTATACGAAAAAGCTTCATTTTACGTTAGTTGAGGATACGTATCAGCCGGAACAGGATAAGCGCTGGGTCGTTGTTGCGCCTCCAGGCTCGGCAGGTACGACCATTTTGCTCGCAAGGGCATCGAAACCCGAACAGGAAGCATTCATCGGCAATCAGTCCGGCGGAAGAGTGTTTTTATTTCTGAATACGGATGATTTCTGGAGAGATTACAACGATATGATCGCCAAAGGGATCGAATTTGTGAGGGAGCCGAAAGAGCAGTCCTATGGAATGGTCGCCGTCTTTAAAGACCTGTATGGGAACCTGTGGGACTTGCTTCAATTGAAAGAAGGCCATCCGATCATGGAGCGAATGAAGGCGGGTTATTCCTAAGAAGAGAAGGAGTAACACGATATTGAACCCAATAGGAGGATACGGTGCCCGAAATCTCCAAAATACGAAGAGGAACAGCCGATGAAGCGAATTACGTAAGAAATAAATTGATTGAATTTAACTCAAAGCAAGTTCCCAATGGATTTATGAAGAAGTGAACCTTTGCGTAAAGGATGATGAGGAACACATCATAGCCGGCTTAAACAGTGTGATATGCTGGAACTGGATGGAAATTGATATTTTGTGGGTAGATGATGAGCATCGTGGAAGCGGACATGGGAAAAGGTTACTGGAGGAAGCGGAAGAAATTGCACGCTCAAAGCAGTGTACTTTCATAAAATTGAACACCTTCAGCTTTCAGGCTCTTGAGTTCTATAAGAAGTATGGATATAAAGAAATGGCTGTGATCGAGAACGCCCCTCTAGGAAATAAGCATTACTACTTCATAAAACAGTTAATCGATCATCAATTTTAGGAGCATGATTGGAATGACAACAAGCTCAGGCAATGTAAGGGCTTGTTTTTTATACAAGTATTTATTGGTGAGTGGGTGATGTCATTGAAGATTGAACTGAAAGCTTTATCAGAAACCGACGACAGGGACATTTTTGAGATGATCCATGAAATTGGACTAGGCGAGAACGGGTTTACCACCAATTTTCCGGAACATGATTTCGATCAGTTTAAAGCCAGTTTACCTAGATTGGTTGAAATTTCAACGGGGATTAACTTGCCTGAGGGCTATGTTCCACAGACGATTTATTGGATGTACATCAATGATCGTCCCGTTGCTTATGGAAAATTGAGACATCGATTGAATGAACGCTTAGCGGAATATGGCGGACATATCGGTTATATCGTACGGCCAAGTGAACGTGCCAAGGGCTACGGAAAGCTTTTCTTGTCGGAGCTCGTAAAGAAGGCAAAGGATTTTGGAATTGAAAAACTGCTACTCACCTGTGACGAAGAAAATATAAAGTCCAGGAAGGTCATTGAGTGTAACAGCGGAACTCTTGAGGGGATTAATAAAGGGATTTGCAAGTACTGGATACAGAACCCATCATCCCAAACCAGCAATTAGAAAGCAGGTCGACATTAGCTCATGAAATACAAACATCTTTTATTTGATCTGGACGGCACGATTACGGACCCTAAGATAGGGATTACCAAGTCGGTACAATATGCACTGAACAAATTCGGGATTCAAGAGGTTGACTTAGATAAGCTGGAGCCGTTTATCGGTCCCCCGTTGAAAAATTCGTTTATGGAAATCTATTCTTTTTCCGAGGACCAAGCGCTGCAAGGCGTTGAATATTATAGGGAGTATTTTAGGGAACGCGGAATGTTTGAAAATGAGTTGTATCCCGGGATGCAGAGCGTGCTGAAACAGCTGCAGGACGACGGATTTACGCTGTATGTCGCCACCTCTAAACCGAAAGTGTTTGCGGATGAGATCCTGAAATATTTTGAAGTAGACCATTACTTTGAATGGGTCGTTGGCAGTCATCTGGATGGGACGCTGTCCGACAAAACCGAAATCATTACATACATCCTCCAGAACAGAAACCTTGTTAAAAGCGAAGTGGTTATGATCGGCGACCGAAAGCACGATATGATCGGGGCCAAAAACAACGGGATTGACTCTATTGGAGCCGAGTATGGATATGGAAGCGACGGAGAGCTGCTCCATGAAAATTGCACTTATTACATCAAGAAGATCGAGGACATTCTGGGTATAGTCTATTAAGAATGGAGCGGCACGGACGGTCAGATGATAAAACAAATGTGAATGAGGAGAGCAACCGAGATGAATGTACGATTAATCAAACCTACGGCAGAACTGCAAGAGGAGTACCTCTCTTTTTATCTGGACTGGAAGGAAAGCAACGAACCGATTGTGCCTTGGGTAGTTTCGAAGGATCCTGCGGATTTTGCAGGGATGATCCGGTTTTTAGAGGACAATGAACAAGGCAAGGACCTGCCGGATGGATATGTAAGGAACTCCACGTTGTGGCTGGTGACGGAGACGAATCGGATCGTAGGAGCCGTAAATATACGACATGAGCTTAATGAAAAATTATTGGAAAGCAGCGGACATATCGGATATGGGATCCGTCCTTCGGAAAGGCAAAAAGGCTATGCCACCGCATTGCTCTCCTTAGCCCTTCAAGAAGCCAAGGAGCTTGGAATACATAAAGTGTTGGTGGTCTGCGATGCCTATAATATAGGCTCTAAGAAAACGATCCTCAACAATGGCGGGATTCAAGACCAAGACTTTATTGAGGAAGACGGAAATGTCTTGAACCGTTTTTGGTTCGAGGTCTAAGGGCAGCACAGACCGGAAAAGAATACTTTCGATGGCTCACGCACCGTCAGAGGAAGAAGCGGATTTTCACCCAATAGACTTCAGTTGAGAGGGAGTGGGATGACAGTGTTGGTATCCATATCGGCGATGGTATTCACTATTTTGACTTTAATTGTGGTGCTTTTTCAACTGGCTTTGGCACTAGGAATGCCATGGGGAAGTTATGCGATGGGTGGAAAGTTCCCAGGAAAATACCCGCCGGGTATGCGAGTGGGGGCGATTGTCCAGGCTATCGTTCTTCTCGCCATCGCGTCGATCGTGCTGAGCAGGTCGGGCTTATTCGTTCCGTCGTGGGATTGGTTTGCCAACAAAGCGATCTGGTTTGTGGTTGCTTTTTCAACGATTTCAACCGTGCTGAACCTGATTACTCGAAGTAAATGGGAAAGAAGGATCTGGGCGCCCGTCTCTCTGTTATTGCTCGTGACGAGTGTGATTGTTGCGGTGGAGTAGTGAGAGACAATCGAGTCATAGGAATTGGAGGAGGGCAGGATGATTGTGAAGAAAAGACATATCCGGATTGACGCAGAGAACTGGATTCACGATCCGGAACAGGCTCATGTGGGTGTAGTGGTTACTTTTCCCGATGCAACACGTTGGATATCGAATTTCTATACAATCCCATGCATCGAATCCATGAGAAGAGATTATTTAACGAGCAGAGCATGCCTCGATGGAGCCTATTGGTGTGCATCCACACCGGTTATTATCGTTGACACCATTAACCGGGAGCGAATTGAACAAGTCGTTGACGATTTGATAGAAAAAGAGGGCTTACCGTATTTATTTGAGTATTTTGGGCCGGTAGAGGAGAGGGATTTAGAGTCATCTGATTATCCTCCAGATTTTTTTGACAAAGGCTCCAGGATGGATCCTTGGTATATTTCTTGGCATGCTGTGCGGCTGAAGCAGATGTTAGATCAGGCGGATGTGGAGGTAAGAGAGAGGCTCAAGGAGCAGCTGTTTGGGGAATCTTCATAAGATTCTTAAGGATTAACAATCCTGGAGAAAGTGACGGGAACGCTTGTGCGTATATGTAATAAAAGGTAAAATATAACTACAATTGAATCTTGGGTGGGCATGGTTTCCCTTCGAAAGGAGGTGAAGCCATGGAAGTAAAAGACGCATTAACGATCATGTTCCTATTTGGGACGTTCATTCTTGCTCTTTTAACATACATCAATAATAACAACAAGAAAAAGTAAAAACCCACCCAAAGGTTGGAAGCAAAAGGTGGGTTTTTTTCCTTTATACTGACTAAGAAGGGGAGTCCCATCCAAGCCAATTGTATGGACCAAGTGTTACCAGCACTTGGTCTTTATTACATATATAATAACACAAAAAAAATATGTATCAAAGATGATGCAATTTATTTCATCAAAATTGAGGGAATCGTCGAAATTCGAGATGATGAGGATAACGATATTTTTATAGACGAATTTTTAGAATTCATAGAGAGGCATCAATGGTATTTTGGAGGCGGGAGCAGAGAAGTGAATGAGTCGGGAGAGGATCTCTAATTCTAGTGAAGGGAGGAGGAAGTATTGAACATATTATGGGACTTCGATGGTACCTTATTTAATACATACCCGGCCTATACGGACATTTTTTATGAGGTGTTGGAACAGCAAAGACCCACAGAAGAAATCCTGCAGCACCTGAAAATCTCGTTTACTCACGCAGTAAAGTACTTCAATCTAACGGAGCTTCAAATCAAAGAAATTTTTAGAAGAGAAGAGAGCCTGCAACCGGAACAAACGCCACCCTTCCCCGATTTAGAGAACATTCTACGGACAGCAGAAAAGAATGTAATAATGACTCACAAACCTCGGAGAGAAGTCATCCAAATACTGCAATATTATCACTGGGAGTCCTATTTTGTGGATATCGTGGCCGGGGATGACGGCTTTCCCAGAAAGCCGGATCCGGCGTCATATCTACATTTGCACCATAGAAACCGAATCGATTTCATTATCGGCGATCGGGAGATCGATATATTGCCTGGTAAGGCTTTAGGAATTAAAACCTGCTTGTTTCAAAACGAAACTCCGGGCGCCGATTTTTACCTAACCAACTACAGAGACTTTTTCAACGTTATACCCTTAAAGAAATAACGACTCGGGCACCGGTCAATATTCCTATTAAAGTATGCATGTGATCTGTTTTTAGTGGGTAAATCGAGTGAATAGGAGGAGAGCGTTATGTTTTTTGTTAACGCGAGGGCCATCATTGAGCGTGTTCATCGCAACCAACCGGAGATCATTCTTCAGACCCGTAACAAGCCGGGCGAAAAATCGTTGGAATTGCCGGGAGGGAGACTGGAGCTCTTTGAACCGATCCTGGATGGATTAAGGCGCGAAGTGCGAGAAGAGACAGGATTAACCATCGTCGAAGTAGAGGGCAGCGAGAAAAGGATCGATACGCGCGGGATCAACCCAGGGTTTGAGGTGGAGTGCGTCGAACCCTATTGTGTATACCAGACCATCAAAGGTCCGGTTGATTCCATTGGCATGTACTTTTTATGCAGAGCGGAAGGGACTTTGCTTCGAAATGGCGACGAAACGGCAGATGCCGGTTGGAGACCGGTCGATGAAATCCAGAGGATGATGAAAGAGGAACCAAGACAGTTTTCCGATGTGGACCGGGCTGGGATCATGTATTATTTGAAGCATAAGTTTGGGTTGTTACAGTAAAGTAAAGCAATATAACTGCAGGTTGGGCGAAAGGGAGGAACTTCATGAACAGCGCATTTATTTTCGATATGGATGGCGTCATTATTGACAGCGAACCGATTCATTTTGACGTGGATATTAAGACATTGGATTACTTTGGTGTGAAAACGACAGAACAGGAGCTGGAGCGGTTTGTCGGGATGACGAATCCCGAGATGCTGGGCATTTTCAGGCAGGAGCACAATTTGGTGCATACGATTCAGGAAATGATCGAGTATCAACTGAATCTGAAAATGAATATTCTCAATAATCTCGAAATAGAGCCTATAGTAGGCATTCGGGAGCTGATTGCTCAACTTAAGCAGCGGAATATTCCGATGGCGGTCGCTTCGTCTTCTCCGAGGATTTTTATTGAAGGTGTTCTTGGAAAATTCGGGCTGAGCCATTTTTTCAAGACCGTGGTCAGCGGTGAAGAGGTTCCAAAAGGAAAACCCGCACCCGACATTTACCTCGAGACAGCAAAGCAGCTCGGAGTCGACCCGCAGAATTGCGTCGTCCTTGAAGATTCAAGAAATGGGGTAATCGCCGCCAAGAAGGCTGGCATGATGTGTATTGGATATCTGAATCCGAACTCGGGGAACCAGAACCTGGACCAAGCGGATATCACGGTTCATTCCTATGATGGGATCAAGCTTGGGGAGATTTTTTAAGCGGATGGAGGTTCTGGTTACTAGAGCAGCCGAGTCGCAAAAAGAATTATTAGCAAACTTACTACAGTTCTATGTATATGATTTTACCGAATTCACTAATATCGCTATTGGCGAAGACGGGAGTTATCCAAAACTGCCTGAACTGGATGCTTACTGGGACCCTGCCAGTGGGCATCATCCCTATTTGATTAAAGTGGACGGTGAAATAGGCGGGTTTATTTTAGCAAAAGAAATAGAACATCCCAGAAAGTACAGCCGATTGTGCCATTTCTTTATTCTTCGCAAATTTAGGAGGCTGGGAGCCGGTACAGGGGCTGCTGTGGACTTTTTGAAAAGTAGTTCGGGGGAATGGGAACTAAGTCAACTTAGCAGCAATATTCCGGCTCAGGCGTTTTGGGATAAGGTCATAGACAAAGTAGCTGTTGAGGGCAAAGTCAGCGTAAGGATGGAGAAGGGCAGAAGGTATCAAAATTTTATTGTGAAAAAAGGATAAACTCATGCGCTAATTAGTATGGCTTCCAGTGAGAATTTCGTTATATCTCATGAAAGGGAGGATTAGGATGCCAATTTGTATCAATCAGAATGGGGATGTGTTTGACGAATTTCTGCCCGTATCCGAAGAGGAAGCAGCCCAAATGAACCTGGATTTTCCGATAACTCACGCCTTGGTCGTTGCCAGGAATAAGGACGGATTTTTGCTGCTCCATAATACATGGAAGAATCACTGGGAATTACCCGGCGGAATATTGGAGCCTGGCGAATCCCTTCGGGAATGCGCTATACGCGAGATGGCTGAGGAGACCAATCAAACCTCGAATCGTGTTGCGTTTAGAGGAATGATGAAGTTCCGGTTAAAGGACGGCAGGATTGAATACGGTGGATTATTTTGCGCGGATATTGACCAGGAGAGGCCTTTTGTCATCAATAATGAAGCGAGCAGAATTGTATTCTGGGATGGTCAAGAAGACATCGGTTATATTGATGAGATTGATCAGGAATTATTGAAATATTATTAAGGCAAAACATGGTTGATCCGTGAATAATGAAGGGAGGAAGTATTTTGAACCATCTCGTAGAGAACGTCGATCACGTGCAATTGCCGGTGCAGGATATTCCGCAAGCGGTTGAGTGGTATAACAAAGTGCTGGGTCTTGAAGTGATGACGGTGTACGATCACGCGGCTTGGTTAAAATTTAACTCCGGTCCAGTTCTGATGCTGCACCGCAGCACAAAGAATGAGCGAACATTTTGGCTGGCGGAAGATGAATTTCCGATGCCTTCTTTTATGTTTATCACCCGGCAGATCGAACACCTGCACGATACCCTGCAGGACAACGAAGTACATATTAGGCAGTACGAAGATCACGGATTCGGTTGGGTCATCAAATTCGTCGATCCTTTCGGAAATGAGCTGGGAGCTTATCAGCCTGAGGAGCAGCCGCAGTGAAGAGGCTCGTCATCCTGACTGTAGGGGTAACCCACAGCGGTAAATCGACGTTTGCCCAAGCCTTGGAAGGACAGCTGCCGAACTCCCTGGTCATTGATCAGGACAACCATGCGGACTTTATCAATACCCACTACCGGGCTTTGCTGCCAAAACAAGGACCTAATCGGATCAAATACGCCGTGACTCAGACCATTGTGGATTATGCGGTAAACCAGACCTCCTATCATCTCATCCTGTGCAACTCCAACCGCCATCGCCATGCCCGCCTCAAACTAGTCGAGTATTACCGAAACCACGGGTTTACGACGGTTGTCGTTTATTTTGACCTTCCGAATGCGGTCCTTCAAGAACGGGTAGCTCACAGCCAGCGCAGCACTTCCATCTTCAGCAAAGCTTCTTCCTTTAAAGCAGTTTTGGATCGACAGCAGGCGGAGTCTCCGGACAGCGGCGTCATAGAGCCTACGGCGGAGGAAGCGGACCATTTCTTTGTGATCCGGAACGGTGATGATGCCGGTGACGTGATCCGTCAGGTTGCTGAACTGGCAGCACCCAACTTCGACTGAAAAGGGGCGGCGTTCCGATGAGAAGGACCCTACTGCAATCTATCATTTTTTCGGCAGTCTACGATCATCATTTCAACTTTAGTTACCCCCCACAAGGAGGCCCACGAATTTGAATACAGACACGCTATTCGACACCTTTCCTACCTTACACAACGACAGCATTGAGCTGGGTAAAATCGAACCGGCCCATATAGATGACCTATACGAAATTTATTCCAACGACCGCGTGTTTGACTACTGCGGGATCATCCCCAAGCACAATAAAGACACGGTGAAAAAGATGATCGGGCATTTCGAACGCGACTATAACAAAAAATCGAGAGTGAAGTGGGGCATCTTTATCCCTGATTCATCCCAAAAGCTCGCCGGTATTGCCGAAGTGTATGATATCAACTCCAAAGTGAATATGATGTCCATCGGCTACTTTTTAAATGAAGATTATTGGGGGCAGGGCATCGCCACGAAAGCGGTGCAGCTGCTGACCGGCTATTTATTCGAACAGGTGGGGGTCAATCGGCTTCAGGCCGAAGTGATGCCGGCGAACGGTGCTTCCAAGCGCGTGCTGCAGAAGAACGGTTTTATGCTGGAAGGCACGTTAAGGCAGGCGACCGTCTGGTCGGGTAAAGGCGTTGTCGATTTGGAGATCTACGGCTTGTTGAAAGAAGAATATGCTGCCTCCCATACGGCGTTGAGCAGTTCAAAAATATAGAAGAGCCCGGGGTCGTTTCAGATAGCTGTAATCCTAGGCTGCCCTTTCTGAGAGGATGATTCGGTTTGAAAATTGCGCTGGTCTTGTTCGATGGCGTTACGTTTCTGGATTTTGTCGGCTTTTATGATGTCATCTACCGCTTGCGGCAGTTTGAACCAACGAAAGATACGACATGGGACATTTGCGGCTTAACGGAGGAAGTGACGGATGAACTGGGGATGCGGGTCAGCGTGAATGTAATCCGGCCGGATTTGTCGGCGTATGACCTGGTGTTCATCCCTGGGGGAATGGGAACGAGAAAGCTGCGGGAGGATGCGGATTTTATCGACTGGATTCGGACGGCTGAATCGGCGGAATTCAAAGTGTCTGTATGCACAGGTTCGCTGCTGTGGGGAGCTGCGGGGTTTTTAAAAGGACGGAAAGCGACGACCCATCCCAACGTCTACGACTTGCTGCAGCCTTACTGTGAAGAGGTGGTTCAGGCCCGGATTGTAAAAGATGGCCATTTCATCACGGCCGGCGGGGTGGCCACCTCCATTGATCTAGGCGTATACGTCATTGAACGATTCGCAGGAGCAGAAGCGGCGCAGCTCGTGAAAAAGCAGATCGACTACCCCTATCAAGCCGTCGGTATTGTAGAGGTATAACCAGGACAGCGCGGGTAAGCGGCCTGTCTTAGGTGCTTCACGGGTCGCATGGATTGTTTTTATTTTCCGGAAATGATAACTTGAAGTAATGACCAACGGAGGAAGTTGGATTTTATACTCAGGAGTGTTAACGGAAATGACAATCGCCAAGAACTTGACTGAACTTATAGGAAATACGCCGCTGCTGGAGCTGGGCCATGTGATGGAGAAGCACGAGCTTCAGGCGACCCTCATTGCGAAACTGGAGTATTTTAACCCGGCAGGCAGCGTAAAAGACCGCATCGGTTATGCCATGATCAAGGATGCCGAGGAACGCGGACTGCTGAACAAGGACTCGGTGATCATCGAGCCGACGAGCGGAAATACCGGGGTAGGTCTGGCTTTTGCGGCAGCGGCTCTCGGTTACAAGCTGATTATTACCCTGCCGGAGAGCTTTAGTCTGGAGCGCCGCAAGCTGCTGCTTGCGCTTGGAGCCGAACTGGTGCTGACACCGGCGAATGAAGGGATGGGCGGTGCCATCCGCAAAGCCGAAGAAATCGCGGCATCCACCCCGAACTCTTTTATTCCGCAGCAATTTAACAACCCGGCCAATCCGGCGATTCACCGGATGACGACAGCAGAAGAGATTTGGAGAGATACCGGCGGAGATGTGGACATTTTCGTCAGCGGCGTCGGTACAGGCGGCACGATCACTGGCGTTGGCGAAGTGCTGAAGGAAAGAAATCCGTCCGTGCGGATCGTGGCGGTGGAGCCTTTTACCTCGGCGGTTCTGTCCGGAGGGAAGAAGGGTGCACACCAGATTCAAGGCATCGGGGCAGGTTTTATTCCGGATAACTTCAACCCGTCCATCGTAGATGAGATCATCCAGGTCAAGGACGAAGACGCGCTGGAAACGGCCCGTTCGCTGTCCAGATGGGAAGGATTACTGGTAGGCATCTCGTCCGGAGCTGCCGTTTACGCGGCCATTCAATTGGCCAAAAGACCGGAGTATCACAATAAACGGATCGTCGTCCTGCTGCCCGATACAGGGGAAAGATATCTCTCGACGCCTCTTTTTCCTAACGTGTAACCAAATCAGCATCCCGGGATGATTCTATTTCATGGAAGGGGAGAGACGGATGGCTCAAATTAAAATTTTCGGTCTGCGTTCCACGCTGAAACCGATCCAGAGCGCTTTTTCGGATGTGCTTCACGTCTGTGCCGTGGAGGCGCTACAGCTGCCTCAGGATAAAAGGTTTCACCGGTTCTTTTTCATGGATCAAGAAGACTTCATTTACCCCGGTGACCGCACCGACAAATATACGATTATTGAAATCAGCATGTTCGAAGGACGATCGGCTGCCGCGAAAAAGCAGCTGATCCAGCTTCTTTTCGAAAAAATTCCCGCCCTGGGAATCGGCGTTTCCGATCTGGAAATCACGATTTTTGAAACACCGAAAGCAAATTGGGGAATCCGCGGCCTTCCGGGGGACGAGCTGCATCTCAATTATCGGGTGGATGTGTAGAGCAAGGAGAGCAGCGATGGACAGGGAAATGGAGGCGGACTTTATCAAGCGGTTTTGCCGGAAAGAAGTTCGAGAGAGACTGATCTTTGAGCTCAGTTCGGAAAAGAAACGAAAGCATGCTTTAAGCCGATTTTCACATCGGTATGAAGACCTCTTCATTCTTCGACGGATGATAGAAATTCCCAAGCCCAATTCGGATGTTCAGCGTATTTACGAATTAATGCTGAAACATAAGGCTGCCAACGTGTCTTACTGCATCTCATGGAATGTTGAAATTGACGGGAAAAAGCTGCCCCTGCTTGAAGCGCTCCAGAGTGCTGTTGGATTTGGGCAGCCGTCCATCCTTATTTGCGGGGAAGGGCTATCCTATTTTGAAGCTGAGCAGGAAGCAGGACCTCCGCGCAGGTTTCTTTTAGAGGGCGATTGAAACTTATGATTAAAAATGCAGAGTGTTCCTTTCATACGTGACGGAAGGAGGCAAACAGTGAAAGAGAGCATAAAGCAGAGTCTAGTGGAAATTGAACAAAAGCATCAGGTTAAGATTCTTTTCGCTGTGGAATCAGGAAGCCGTGCATGGGGTTTTCCTTCCAAAGACAGCGACTACGATGTTCGTTTTGTCTATGTGAACAGACCCGAATGGTACCTGTCGATCGATGATAAAAGGGACGTTATCGAACTGCCGATCAACGATATGCTGGATATCAACGGGTGGGACATCCGAAAAGCGCTGAAGCTGTTTAGAAAGTCCAATCCTCCGTTGTTAGAATGGCTTGTTTCTGACATCGTTTATGATGAAAACTATGGATTTAGAGACGAGTTGTTAGGCATCAAAGAGAAGGTGTTTTCTCCCAAAGCCTCCATGCACCATTATCTAAGTATGGCTCAAGGGAATTTCCGGGAGTATTTGCGCGGTGAGCATGTGAAGATTAAAAAATACTTCTATGTACTGCGGCCCATTCTGGCATGCAAATGGATCGAAAAGTATAACACGAGTCCTCCGATTCTCTTTCAGGATCTCGTTGCGGATTTAATTTCAGATGAGTCCCTTTTAGAAGAAGTTCATTCGCTCTTAAGCCGCAAGATGGCCGGGGAGGAACTGGATTATGAAAAGCGGATCGATCGCATCAATGACTTTATCGAAGCCGAAATTGAGCACGTTATCGATTTTTTGAAGGACTTTAAGTCAGAACTCCAAGATCCGACACCGCTGCTGGATGAGCTGTTTCGAAAATATTTGAAGGTCGTTTGGAGCTAATACCTAATAGAAGCGCTTAGAATGGGGAGGCCCATGGATGATGGATGTAGGAAAACTATTTTCAAGTCCTCCAACATTTGAAACGGCGAGACTTCGGATTCGAAGACTGGAACTCTCTGATGCCGCAGATTACTTTGAGCTCGCAAGCGATCCGGATGTGTCGGCTGAAACCGTGTGGGACCGGCATCATTCCATAGAGGAGACCGTCGATTACCTAATCAGAGTCAATCAAAGGTTTGATATGAAGCAGGCGATCCATTGGGGAATTGTCGAGAAAGCTAGTGGCAAACTGATAGGCAGAACTGGCCTCATCCATGTGGATCCGGTGCATGAAAAAGCCGAAATTGGTTATGCGTTGGCTAGAGCTTATTGGAGTAAGGGGATCGTCACGGAAGCGACGAGGGAAATCTTGCGATACGCTTTTGTCCAAGCAGGATTCCATCGGCTG
This sequence comes from Paenibacillus sp. S28, assembly GCF_016624415.1. Classification (NCBI taxonomy): domain Bacteria; kingdom Bacillati; phylum Bacillota; class Bacilli; order Caryophanales; family Paenibacillaceae; genus Paenibacillus; species Paenibacillus sp. S28. Next base: position 62,566 of record NZ_JACVTM010000025.1, read on the forward strand.
GAAGCCAGATGCAACGCCAGCAATCCGGGGTCTTACCGGGTGATGGAGAAGCTCGGGATGAGCTTCGAGGGAGTGCTGCGGGAACAGCTGAAGATTAAGGGGCAGTTTGTGGATCAACGGATGTACTCCATTTTACGGCAGGATACGGAATGGAGTGTCTAAGAATAACTTGGAGCAGCAGTTATAACGATTGGAGGACGATCACATGCTATTTCTGTTTGTCATCCTGCTGATCGCTCTGGTTGCCATCATCAATAACCAATATGCAAGCCTGAAGAAGATGGATGCGCTGCAGCAAACCCTGCGGGAGATCAGCGAAAAATTAAGCGACCGCAGCAGGGAATAACGCCGGCGTGCATCCGATCCCAATGAAGACAGAGAGGCGTCCTGCGTGGATTCCTCTCTTTTGTGTCGCCAGGAAAGGAGCCAGATATGGAAAACCAATGGAGAATTGCGCCGTATGATCCGGCGTGGAGACATCTCTTTTCTGAATTGGGGATGAAACTAAGAGGAGCCTTGGGGGAGGCGGCCGTGCGAATCGACCATGTGGGATCGACCTCTATTCCCGGGATGGATGCGAAGCCGATCATTGATGTTCAGGTGTCGGTAGCGGCTTTGCAGGATGTTGCGCGTTACCGGGACAAGATGGAGTCTGTCGGTTTGGTACTCAGGGAGGACAATCCCGACCTGACGAAAAGATACTTTCGTGAAGTTCCCGGCACCCGCAGAACGCATATCCATGTGCGGCAGGCAGGGAGCTGGTCCGAGCAGCTGACCCTATTATTCCGGGACTACCTGCGCGAGCATCCCCAAGACTGCCGGCGTTATGCGGCCGAGAAGCATCGCCTGATGCAGCGGTTTCAGCATGAACGCGAGAAATATGTGGAGGGGAAAGGGCCTGTTGTATGGGAGATTCTGCAGAGAGCGCATGATTGGTCGCAAGCGACCGGCTGGACGCCGCCGAAATCGGATGCATAGCGAAGCGGAAGATCAGCATGCCGCAGCATCGTAAGGTGGGATCACGGTCTGACTCAATCTGTAGAGCCTGCTTTCTTCACGGAGTTTCTGTAAATGATTTTGCCTTGAACAAGAACGCGGCCGAAGCGCATTTCCGGAGAGCTGATTTTCTTCAGCAGGGAATGGACGGCGCTCTGGGCCATTTGCGGCGTATCGACCTCTACCGTCGTCAGGTGCGGTTCAGTCAGGGTAGCGAACACATCATTATCAAACCCGACCACAGAGCAGTCCTCGGGTACACGGTAACCCTGCGATTTGAGCTTGAGGACGAGCAAATGGGCAACCCGGTCGCAGTTGCAGACGAAGGCGGTAGGCATATCCTCCGGCAGTTCCATATCGATCAGCGTTCCTTCCTCATCCCGGTCATTGACGATCCAGCGGTCGTTCAACGGGATTCGGTGTTCGAGCAAAGATTTATAGTAGCCCAGGTACCGGTCCTGGATGCTGCTGGTCGAATACAGATTGCCGACGTAGCCGATCTTCCGGTGACCCTGCTGGACCAGATAGTTCGTGATTTCATAGGCACAGTAGAAATTGTCGGTCGTCACCGAGTCGATGTTGGAATGCTCGTCATAAAAGTCGAGAAACAGCTTCGGCTGTTCCATATGCTCCAGCGCTTCGATATAAGGCTTGCTGATCTGGCCAAGGAGGATGAATCCGTCCACTTTGCGGTCATAGTAGATGCGCGGCAGGTGGAGCAGTTTCTCGTCTTCGGCGGACAAAATATGCAGAATGCCGTCGTAGCCGTATGGCTCAAGGGCCATCGAAATCTGCTGGTACACTTTCAGGTAAAAAGACTGCGTCTGTCCGGTAAAACGCTCGGGAATGACGACGCCGATGTTATAGGTTAAGCCTTCTTTCATCGATTTGGCGACTTTGTTGATGCGGTAGCCCATTTCGTCCGCGAGCTGCTTGATCCGCTCCTTTAATTCGTCGCTGACGCCTTCCTTGTCATTCAAAGCCTTTGAGACGGTGACGCTGCTGACGCCCATTCGCTCGGCGATGTCCCGCAAGGTGATATGCTTGTTCATTCCACCATCTCCTTACAACAATTGGTTATTCGAAAAAGGTCCGTTACATTGAACGCCGGGGGGCGGTGGGGGGCCGGGCGCGGCCAAAAAAAAATTTTTAAAATATTTAATTGTTTT
>NZ_JACVTM010000026.1:0-63960 GCF_016624415.1 Paenibacillus sp. S28
CGAAGGGTCCTGGGAGAGTAGGACGTTGCCAAGCGAAGGACCACTGTTGATGAATATCAACGGTGGTTTTTTTGTTTTTAATTATGTTTATGAGAGGAAATGGGTTATGAAAAACAGATCCTGTCGTATTCATTAACAAGAAGGATTGAATTTTTTAATTATGGAATGCATCCTGTAGACTAGGCGGCATGATAAAATTGGCCGTTAGGGAAGTCTTGAGAACATAGGATCGGGATAGACATGATATGGGTTTATGAATCTTTTGTCATTAGAAAAGATCGAGACACCGCAGCTGCCTATTCGCTATCATGCATAAGGCTTGTATACTCTCTAAACGAAGTAACATTTTTGTTACCGACAGGGCAGAAGTAGTCAGTATAATATGTATGTACATGTTTGGGGGTGCCTAAGAAAACTGAATAATTATTACTTTTGCGATATAAGGAGGACATACATGCTCAATAGACCGTGGCTGCATGCTCTTCTTGTGTTTGGAGTCGTCTGTTTGCTGCTTACCGGCTGTATGAAAAGCGAGCCCTCGTGGACATCCTTTGAAGGAGCTGCGAACGATAAAACCTTTCCGGTACCGAAGGAAGCGAACCGTACTGATCGGACATCCGGTAATTCTAAATTAGACTATGTACGCTATTCGATGAAAGGCCTCAAGGAAGATGAACAGATTCCGGAAGCTTACTTGAATAAAATTAAAGAGTGGGGCTGGAAGGAAAAAACGGAGGAGGCCGAAGGGAACTCGCACGTTTTTGAGAAGCAAAGCCGGGTAATTAACTTAACCATTCATAAAGATTATTTTACGGTGACCGTTTTAACTAAGGGGAAGGCGACAGTTGAAAGTGTGGATACCGATTTATAGTGACCTGCATCCAAGGATGCGGGTTTTTTAATTATACGTGCAAACCAAAGGCCCCTCTATGTAAGAGGGACCTTCAAGTTCATCATAATGATGACGAGTGGCTACTGCTGATAATAGGAGATGTCCTGTGCGTTCAGTTTAATCATACCGTCTTTACGCTGCTTCAATAAACGAAGAAAAGCATAATATTGCGGAAGCAGGAACCAGAGATGCCAGAACAGCAAGGACAGTGTGAAGGGAACCGGTGACCAAAACATGATCACAGCCAGCAGGAGCAGGCCAAATCCAGTGATATAGATATAGACTCTCCGAAACAGGCGGTAGCTGATATGTTGATCGGTGATATACCCGAGCCAAGGCAGCCGCAGCGAAAATTTCCATCGTTTACGAAACGGTGTTCCTGATAACAGCAGAACCGATCGGGAGATAACATAATGAATCCAGAGCATAACCGGTGCGGCGAGAACAAAATAGAAGCAGCTGGTCCAGGAAATGATGATCATGAATGAAATCACAGCTATGTAGGGAAGAAGCAGATATAGGCGCACGAGCAGCCGGGAAACCGGTATTTTTTTGATTAATTTATAGTGGTAAAAGGTTGCGTTAACGTGATTCTCATCCGGCATGGAGAACGCTCCACCTCCTAGAGGTCTTTAATTCATATATCGGCTGATTGAAAGACTTTTTTTAAAATTCCTGTACAGACACTCGCGGGGATTGCGGGGAATATGTATGTAAGGAATCAAAGGGGGATATGAAACCACTATGAAAAGGTTTAAAATAATAGAAAATGAGTCATACTTGATAGTAATTAATGAAATAAGGTGGGATGGTTGATGGAAAATCAAACCGAACACGTCTGTATTATTTGCGGGCAAGTCAAAGAAGAAGGAATCACCATTATATCACAATTTATTTGCGAAGAGTGCGAATGTGAAATGGTGCATACAAATGCCGAAGACGCCAAATACCATTATTTTATCCATCAGATGAGACAAATCAACTTACAGACCAACGCGTAAGCAGGTATTTTGTACAGGGGGACAGCGGGAAGCTGTCCCTTTTTTGCATAGAAAAAGGATATAAGCACGTAAAAGCTGTGGGGACTCAGCCGCCGCTGATTCGCAAGAGAAACAATTGATACATCTGGTCTGGCTACCACGAATGTACATCGGTAGACGTTTCTTTTCAAGCTGTTGCGTAAATTGTGCATTTATCGAAGTAAATGACCCACTATTTCTAGTGACTTTATACGCTGACCGTTAGCCGGATGATTCAATATGCGATAAAATAGGGTAGAGATTGAAACCGGAAGGGATTATGGCTGGGGATGAAAAAGCAACATGTGAACAAGGAACGTGCACCTATATACGAGATGATGCAGGAGATGAAAGATAAAGCCTATTCTTCATTTCATGTACCCGGACATAAAAAAGGACAGGCCTATACCGAATCCGGGGGAGCTGGATTTCTGCAGGATGTGCTGCAGGCGGATTTGACAGAAATCACAGGGACAGACGATCTGCATCACCCGGAGGGCGTGATCCGGGAGGCGCAAGCACTGGCGGCGGATTGTTTTGGAGCCGAGGAGAGCTTCTTCCTGGTCGGTGGGAGCACATCCGGAAATATAGCGCTGATTCTGGCGGTCTGCAGCAAGCCGGGGGATCTGCTGATCGTCCAGCGGAATGTCCATAAATCGGTGATCCATGGACTGATGCTGGCGGGGGCGAAGGCGGTCTTTATCCAGCCGGAGCCCGATCCGGTCAGCGGACTGGCAGTAGCCCCGTCCGCAGAGACCGTCACCGCCGCCCTGGCCGCCTATCCGCAGGCCAAGGGCGTGCTGGTCACCATGCCGAACTATTACGGCATGGGCAGCGACTTGGCGCCGCTTGCGGAGGCGTGCCACCAGCACGGTGTGCCGCTGCTGGTGGACGAGGCGCATGGCGCCCACTACGGGCAGCATCCGCGGCTGCCCGGAAGTGCCTTGGCCAGCGGAGCAGACGGCGTCGTACAGTCGACGCACAAAATGCTGGCCGCGCTCACCATGGGAGCCATGCTGCACGTCCAAGGGCCGCGGATTGACCGCGGCCTGCTCCGCCAGCGGCTCGCCATGGTGCAGAGCTCGAGCCCATCGTACCCGATAATGGGCTCGCTGGACCTGGCCCGGCGCCTGCTGCATGTGCAGGGCGCCGGCGCCTTCACGGCGGGGCTCGCCGCCGTGGATGCCCTGGTGCGCGGCCTGGCGGAGCTGCCGCGCTTCAAGCTGCTGCACCCGCAGGGGCAGCAGCCCCAAGACGCCGCCGGCGCAGCATCGGCGGGCAGCACTGCGCAGGCGGCCATCCGCCCTGCGGCAGCCGCATACACCACGCAGGACCCCTTCAAGGTCGTCATTTATGACGACACCGGCGTCCTGAGCGGATATGAGCTGCAGGAGCGGCTTGAGGCGTATGGCTGCGTACCGGAGATGAGCGATGACCGATACGTCGTCCTGGTGTACAGCTTGGGATCTACCGAGGAAGACACCCGTCACCTTCTGGATGCCCTCCGGCATATAACTGTAGAGAAGGCGGACGCCCAGAGATCAGCAGATGCCTCACCGGCAGCTGAAAGCCGCCATTCCGTTCAGGCGGAGGCGGAAAAAGATTTAAGTCTAACGGGAGCGTCCAGCCTGCCCAAGTCGAAAGGCAGCCCTGCCGAATTTTCCACGTGGAACATTTTAGCCCAGGCCACCGTCTCAGAGCCCATTCCATTCGGCCTGCAGCCCATACCTGCTGAAGATACCGAGAGGGTTCCTCTTCAGGATTGCGCGGACAGAACCGCTGCAGAAATGATCATTCCGTATCCTCCAGGAATCCCGCTTCTGTATCCGGGAGAGCGGATCACCGAGGATACGGCAGCAAGGCTTCGCGTCCTGTCCAATGCGGGAGCGAAGTGCCAGGGGGCGGCAGATCCGAATCTACTAACTATTATGGTATATAAGAAAAACAGAAAGCAGGGAAGCCATTTATGACTGGTCCAGGAGCATTTATTACGCTGGAAGGAGGCGAAGGGTCCGGGAAGACAACCGTGATCGGAAAAATTGGTGAATATTTTAACCGGCTCGCCATCCCCTATATGATGACCCGAGAGCCGGGAGGCATTGAAATTGCCGAGAAGATTCGGGAAATTATATTGAATCCGTCCCATACGGCCATGGATGCCCGAACCGAGGCGCTTCTGTATGCCGCTTCAAGAAGACAGCATCTTGCTGAAAAGGTGGAGCCTGCCCTAGAGAAAGGCCTCACGGTGATCTGCGACCGATTCGTCGACAGCAGCCTGGTTTATCAAGGATATGCCCGCGGACTCGGCATGGATGAAGTGTGGGCCATTAATCAATTCGCCATTCATGACCGGATGCCGGATCTCACCTTTTATTTGGATATCGAGCCGGAAACCGGACTGCAGCGGATTGCGGCAAATCAGGGACGTGAGGTCAACCGCCTGGATCTTGAAGGTTTATCTTTTCATCAGAAAGTACGGGAAGGTTATCATATCATCGCATCCCGTTATCCGGAGCGCATCGTCGTCATTGATGCTTCCAAAGAGCAGTCTGCCGTGGAACAGGATATCATCCGTGTGCTTCAGGAGCGATTTTAAAGGATTTTTGAGGATCTTTGTCAAATAAGTACAGTAGCAGCCTGCAGCTATATAGAATGAACTAAATTAATGATGCAAATGTGGACATCAATGTTATTATAAAAGATTATTACATCTTACTTTGGTTCAATCTATATGGATGGGCAGGTCTAAATAAGCGAGGAGGGAATGCAAGATGAAACTGATCGTTGCGATTGTACAGGATAAGGACAGCAACCGTTTGTCGGCAGGTCTGGTCAAGGCGAACTTCCGGGCGACGAAATTGGCGAGTACCGGCGGGTTCTTGCGGGCAGGTAACACCACATTTATGATCGGGGTAGATGACAGCCAGGTTGAAGCCGTGATGAACGTCATCCGCAGCAGCTGTAAAGTTCGGGAACAGCTCGTTACTCCCGTAACCCCGATGAGCGGTACGACCGATTCATATTTGCCGCTCCCCGTAGAGGTTCAGGTCGGCGGTGCTACCGTGTTCGTTCTGCCGGTTGACCGTTTCGAACATTTTTAAGGCAGGAGATATCCATTGAAGATTAATCCGGGGTTCAGACCCCTAAAGAGCGATTTGCAGATTAACGAGGGCAATGCGAAGCAGATTCAGCCCAAATCGTTTTCCGATATCATGCAGCAGCACGGCGAGAAGGTATCGCAGGAGGAGCTTGACCGCCGGTTTAAAGAGATTCAGATGCAGGGAGACCGCCTCGCTAGATCGATGACAATCCGCGAGTTGAAGGCCTACCGTATGCTGGTCAAACGGTTTTTGGAGGATACGGTCCGCCGTGGAGTCCGGATGAAGGAAGCTCGTGGCTGGGACCGCAGAGGCCGGGGCAAGCGCTACAATCTGATTGATGAAATCGACTCGGCCCTTTTGGGACTGGCCGACGATATGCTGGAGAGCGAACAGGGAAAAATCGAGCTGCTGCAGCGGATTGGGGAAATCCGCGGTATGCTGATCAATTTGATGTTCTGACAGATTAGAAGAAATAGGAATAGGTAAAGCCCTTCGTACATGATAAACTATAGGTATAGATAGAATGCCGTATTGTAACATCGATGCGCCGGCCAGGCGGTCCGTCTTCCGGTCCATCGATATTGGGAAGAGAGGAATTATGTCTTTTGCAGATATTGCGGGTCAGGATGCGGCAAAGCAAATGCTGCAAAACGCCCTTCGCCGAAACTCCGTCAGCCATGCTTATATATTCAGCGGTCCAGCGGGGAGCGGGCAGATGAAGACGGCCCGGACGTTTGCCCAAGCGCTCTTCTGTACTACGCTTGAGGACGACGCCTGCGGACAATGCCTCGAATGCCGCAAAGTGGAACACGGCAATCACCCCGATCTTCATCTCCTTGCTCCGGATGGATCGTCTATCAAAATCGACCAGATCCGCGACTTACAGCGGGTCTTTTCCTATCGCTCGGAATCAAAGAATCCGAAGGTATATATTATCGACCAGGCTGATACGATGACCGTGCAGGCGGCCAACAGCCTGCTGAAGTTTCTGGAGGAGCCGCCCATTCCGGCCGTGGCGATTTTGATTACGGAGAATGGACAGGCTCTGCTCCCAACGATTCAGTCGCGCGCGCAGCTGGTGCCTTTTACCCCGCTCAGCCCCGGGCTGATGCTGCAGACACTGGTGGATGAAGGATATCCTTCACCGCTTGCCAGATGCGCCGTTCACCTATCGTCGGGACTGGACGGATGCCGCGAGCTGATGGAGCAGAATTGGTTTGCAGAAATTAGAAACGTAGTGTTACAATTAGGGAAGGAAGCTCTAGGCCGCGGCAGCTCCGCTCTGGTGACCGCAGGGCAGAAGGTGTTCAAAGCCGGGTTATCCGATCACTTGGATACACTGCTTAATTTGTTTCATTTGTGGTTCAAAGATATGCTTCACGTCCAGTACGGTAAGCACGAAAGTATCGTTTTCATAGATCAGTTGGACTTTTTGTCTACACATGCTTTAACCCGCAGCACGGCACAATGGGTCTCCTATATGGATTTAGCCGCAGAATGCAGGAAGAAATTGCGCTACAATGTGAATAGCCAACTCTGTCTTGAACAGTTTTTAATCGGTTTGGAAGGATAGCTTCAAGGCTAGCCAATGGTCTCTGGCATATAAGGGGGTTAGTTTTTGTACAGTGTAGTGGGTGTCCGTTTTAAAAAGGCGGGCAAAATTTATTACTTCGATCCGCTCGATTTCCCGATTGAGAAGGATAACAGCGTTATTGTCGAAACGGCGCGCGGTATCGAATACGGCAAGGTTGTCGTTGGAAAAAAAGAGGTGCAGGAATCCGATGTGGTCCTCCCGCTGAAGAAGGTCATCCGGATCGCCGGTGATTCCGACGCACGGGTTGTGGAAGAGAACAAGCAGGCCGCCAAGGATGCTTTTGCTACCTGTTTAAATAAAATCCGCGATCACGGCCTCAAGATGAAGCTGGTGGATGTGGAATTTACGTTTGACCGAAATAAAATTATATTTTATTTTACGGCTGAGGGAAGAGTGGATTTTCGCGAGCTCGTCAAGGATCTGGCCGGTATTTTCCGGACTCGGATCGAGCTTAGACAAATTGGTGTGCGTGACGAAGCCAAGATGCTGGGCGGTATCGGCCCATGCGGTCGCATCCTTTGCTGTTCGTCCTGGCTCGGCGATTTCGAGCCTGTATCCATCAAGATGGCTAAAGACCAGAGCTTGTCGCTAAATCCGACCAAAATCTCCGGCTTGTGCGGAAGACTCATGTGCTGTCTGAAATATGAGCATGATAATTATGAAAGTGTGAAGGAAGAGCTGCCATCAGTAGGCAAAATCGTCATCACATCGTTGGGAGAAGGCAAAGTGGTCGGTATCAATGCCGGCAGCCGAAGCGTCCATGTCCAGCTGTTTGAAATCAGCAAGGTCAAGGAACTGCCATTGGATGATGTTGTCATCAAGTAAACCGTAGAGGTTACTTTCGGGGTGGAAACTTGGAAAAGAAAAATATTTTTGCACACATTCAAGAGATGGAAACACAAATGGAGCAGGTTCACAGTGATCTGGGTGAAATGAAGCTTCTCATCAAAGAGCTGCTGGAGGAAAACAACCGCCTGAGCCTGGAGAATGAGCAGCTGCGCAAAATATTAAAAGGAGCCATACCGGAGGAAGGATCCCCGCTGCCACAACCGGCCCATGCCACAGCAGAGCAGGAGCATGAGATCGAGGACGTGGTGGGGGAAGGATACGACAACCTCGCGAGGCTGTATCACGAAGGTTTCCATATATGCAACGTCTATTATGGACATTTGCGCACAGAAGGCGATTGCCTTTTCTGCCTGTCTTTTCTGAATAAATGAAGCCGTAGGATAACTCCCTACGGTTTTTTTTCAATGTTTTTATGGTTTACAATGGTTTTATGTAAAAGTACCAAGGAAGGTTACCCTATGCTGCAGAGAAGGAAAATGAAGAATGAAAATTGATAAATCACAGGTAAGCCTGCGGCCGACGGAACGTCTCGACGATCTGCTGACGCATGATTTGCATATTATCCAAAGCGACGAAGTGTTCAGCTTTTCCATGGATGCGGTACTTCTGGCACGTTTCGCAGGGATTCCGGCCAAGGGGAGAGTGCTCGACCTGTGTACGGGCAACGGCGTCATTCCGATGCTGCTCACCACCCGTACCGCGGCGGCTATTGAAGGTATTGAAATTCAGCCCCGTCTGGCGGACATGGCCCGGCGGAGCGTGGAGCTGAACGGCTTAAATGACCGGGTTCTCATCCGCGAAGGCGATTTGCGTGAGCTGCACAAGGAGACCGGGCACGGTGTGTATGACGCCATTACGGTCAATCCGCCCTATATGCCACTGAACGGCAGCGATATCAAGCTGAATCCTCACCAGGCGATCGCCCGCCATGAAATCAGCTGCACCCTGGAAGAGGTTATTCAGACCTGCTTCAGATTGGTCAAGCCCGGCGGGAAAGTCAGCATGGTTCATAAGCCGCAGCGGCTTGCAGACATTATATCGCTGATGCGGCAGCATCGGCTGGAGCCGAAACGGATTCGATTTGTTCATCCAAGGGCCCACTTGGAGGCGAATATGGTGCTGGTCGAGGCGATGAGGGAAGGCAAGCCGGAGGTGCGGTTGCTGCCGCCGCTCATTGTATATAATGAGAATAACAGCTACTGCCCGGAAATTCTGGATATTTACTACGGAGCTAAAGAGGGAAAAGAATGAGTCTGAGCATACAAAGCAGTTTTCAGGAAAAAGAAGAGGGCGCGCCGGGTTCGTTATACCTGGTGGCCACGCCCATCGGCAATTTGGAGGACATGACGTTTCGGGCGGTAAACACGCTAAAGGCCTGTGACATCATCGCCGCAGAGGATACAAGGCAGACGCGCAAGCTGCTCACCCATTTCGACATTTCCCCGTCTATGTTGTTCAGCTATCATGAGCATAATAAGGCGGCAAGCGGACCCGAATTAATACGCTATATAATAGAAGGAAAAAATTTGGCTCTTGTCAGCGATGCCGGTCTGCCGGCGATTTCCGACCCCGGGGCCGACCTCGTTCAGCTGGCGTTGGAACAAGGGATTTCCGTTATTCCGGTCCCGGGTGCCAATGCTGCGTTATCCTCCCTGATCGTGTCGGGACTTCCGACCGAGCGCTTTACGTTTATCGGTTTTCTTCCCCGGGAACGCAAAGAGATTCAAGCGGTACTGGAGCCGCTGCAGGCGGCATCCGGAACGCTGCTGTTTTACGAATCGCCTCATCGGGTAATGAAGACACTCAAGGCCATCCTTGAAATTCTCGGCAATCGGAGAATTGTGCTTGCCCGTGAGCTGACCAAGCGATATGAGGAGTTTGTCAGGGGAACCATTGAAGAGTGCCTCGAGTATCTGGAGGAGCATGCTCCGATTGGCGAATACTGCCTCGTACTGGAAGGCGCGGATCCGAAGGAGGAGCAGAAGCAGCGGGATGCTTGGTGGCAGGAGCTGACCTTGGAAGAGCATGTGGAGCATTACGAAGGGGAAGGGTTGCCAAGGAAAGACGCTATGAAGAAGGCGGCCGCCGACCGCGGCGTTTCCAAAAGGGATGTGTATAACGCGCTATTGTAACAAATGCAGTGGTGAGGGAGCAGTAGGTAGAAGAGAGAAATTTGGTGGGTAAACCACATTTTTGAAAAGACAGTCGCCTTTTATAGGGATGAAAGTTTTTCCGAGGATAGGGAATTTGTGGCAAAATGGAAGCAGCCGGAGTTAGGATGCATCGTGCGGCTGCTTCTCTTCTCCTTGGAGCGGTCATATCGTCTTCAATCAAAAAAAATGCCTCCCACGGCCGGGTTCTAAGCCGAGGAGACACCAAGGAGATATGAAAAAGGTTAGAATTAACAATTTGAATTACTCTTATTATATACTAAAAATCTTAATTTGTCACAGGTGTTGGGATTTCTGATATGCAATCGTGACAAACAATTTTTCCTTTGAAGTAAGTAACATTCTCGGCATTGCCGCAGAAGATGCAGGCCGGTTCGTATTTCTTGAGCATAATACGTTCTCCGTCCACGTAAATCTCAAGTGCGTCTTTCTCTCCAATGCCCAAGGTACGGCGCAGTTCAATGGGGATAACTACCCGACCCAGTTCGTCTACCTTTCTTACAATACCAGTTGATTTCATCATAACTGATCATTGCTCCTCTCGCCATAGTTTTAAATGTCATAATTCGACAACGTTCTCTCTTTAATGATATCAATAATACCAACGATTCCCAAAACAGTCAACCAGTAAATTTGGTTCAATAACCTTACAAATAGCATAACAGCTAGGAAATCACTCATATCAGGATTCTTTTCCAATTATATCGCCTTGGTAGTATAATGTCGATTTGGAAAACCTTAATTCTGCTTATTTCGACATGTATCGACACCAATTGTCAAAAATATTTCAAAATTAAAACACTTAACAACCCGAATTTCACAAAATGAATGGAGTTGACCTGAACATGAACCCACTAAGTGAGGAAAAAGTCTTTAAAGATCCGGTTCACAATTATATTCACGTCCAGGACTCCACGGTTTGGAGGCTCATTAATACGACCGAATTTCAGCGCTTGCGGCGGATCCGGCAGCTTGGAACCTCGTATTTGACGTTTCATGGAGCGGAGCACAGCCGTTTCTCCCATTCTTTAGGGGTATATGAGATTACACGACGGATTATTTCGCAATTTGAGCGCAGCGGATATCCGGATTGGCCGAAAGAAGAGAGGCTGCTGACGCTGTGTGCGGCGCTGCTGCACGACCTGGGACACGGCCCCTTTTCCCATTCGATTGAAGAGGCCTTTCATATGAATCATGAAGACTGGACGCGCCGGATTGTCACCGGAGATACGGAAGTGAATGACATTTTGAGCGAGATTGCCCCGGACTTCCCGGACAAGGTTTCCGCCGTCATCGCGAAGACCTATGATAAACCGATTGTGGTGAACCTCGTTTCAAGCCCCTTGGATGCCGACCGGATGGATTACCTGCTTCGGGATGCCTATTACACCGGGGTGAACTACGGTACGATTGATATTGACCGTATTCTGCGGATGCTCCGTCCTTACCAGGGGAGAGTGGTGGTCAAAGAGTCCGGGATGCATGCCGTGGAGGATTATTTAATGTCCAGGTACCAGATGTACTGGCAGGTCTACTTCCATCCGGTAACCCGCAGTTCGGAAATTATTTTGCGCCAAATTTTCCGGCGGGCCAAGGAGCTGTACCAGGATGGTTATCCATTTGGCTTTATGGTCGAGCCGCTGCCGCAGCTCTTTGAAGACAAACTGGACGTGCAAGCTTATCTGAAGCTGGACGAGGCGCTGATTCAAACGGCTTTCCTCCAGTGGTCCTATGAGGACGACCGCATACTCAGCGAGCTGTGCACCCGATTTATGCACCGTAAACTGTATAAATATGTAGAAATGGACTCCGTCGATTTGGAAATGATCGATGAAATCCGCCGGGAGTTTGGACAAGCTGGAATGAACCCAGAATATGATCTGGAGATTGATTTTCCGACCGATCTTCCTTACGATGTATTTCGTCCGGGTGACGAGTCGAGCCAGAAACAGATCCTACTGCTCGACCGCCAGGAGCAGCTGCGGGAAATATCCGAGGTGTCGGATATTGTCCGTTCCATCAGCGGCATTCACCGCGGGAAATATCACTTGTATTATCCGGAAGATAAACTAGAAAAGGCGATAACCGATCTTTCTCCTTCGATTTCTCGCATTTTCAAGCTTTAATGACAAAATACCGTACGAAAAGGAACATGGGGTACCGACAAGAAGGGAGTTCAAATTCATGGAACTGTTCGACACGCACACCCATCTGGATGCGCAACAATTCGACGAGGACCGGGAGCGGGTCATTGACAATGCCGTACAAGCCGGTGTAACCCGGATGATCAACGTTGGCTTTAACCGGGAGACGATTCCATCGACGATGAAGCTGGTGGAAACGTATGATTTTATATATGCGGCCATAGGCTGGCATCCGCAGGACGCCGTTTTTATGCAGGAAGGCGATCTGGAGTGGATTGCATCCTTATGCAGTCATCCCAAGGTGGTGGCCATCGGTGAAATTGGACTGGATTACTACTGGGACACCTCGCCGAAGGATGTGCAGCACCGGGTCCTCCGCCAGCAGATCGGACTGGCCCGAGAGCTCAACATGCCAATTGTTATACATAACCGGGACGCCCATGAGGATATTGTGAAAATATTACGGGAAGAGAAGGCCGGCGAGGTCGGCGGCGTCATGCATTCGTTCTCGGGGAGCTGGGAAACCGCGAAGCTGTGCCTGAATATGGGCTTCCATCTTTCGTTTGGCGGACCGATTACGTTCAAGAATGCCAGAGTTCCCAAAGAGGTCCTAGCTCAGGTTCCGATGGACAGGCTGCTCATCGAAACCGACTCCCCTTATCTCACGCCGCATCCTTTCCGAGGAAAGAGAAACGAGTCGGCAAACGTCCGTCTGGTCGCTGAAGCGGCAGCCCTGATTAAGGGGGTTGACCTGGAGGAAATTGCCCGGATTACCACCCAAAATGGGCTGGAACGATTTGGAATTGTGTGAAATCGGGAGAAAAACAGCCGAAAAAATGAGCATGAGCGAATGATTAAAGAATTTTAACAAACAAAACGCCGAATATTACATTTTTTTAACCACTTTTTCAAATAAACGTGGTTGATTACTGCTTTACAACATGCATCAAAACAGGATATCATCTTTTCAGTGAATCATTGAGCTGTCGTTAAGGTCTTACCTTCGCAGCTTTCATGAACCAGTCTCGCTGAGTCTCCCGCATGGGAGAACGGGGGAACCAATACTGGAGCGGGTCATGACAGACCGGAAGTGGTCCCATGCCCGCAAGCGTATTTGATTTCTTTCTTGGGTCTCTGGGGTGAATTGAACGGCTTTACGCCATGAGCGTAAGGACGCGAATAGGGCGGCTCTCTTTCGCCCGAACCCGACAGCTAACCCCGTAAGCGGATAAAGAGAGGTACCCTCGTGCATGACAATTCCGATATTCAGACATCCGGAAGCCACGAAAGAGTCCTCGTAAGCTCTTTTCTATCGGCTTCTTTTGTTTTGAATAAAGGAGAGGCAGTCATCATACTGTTGTATAACAGGAGGTGACAAATCATGATGGAGAGATTGGTTCATGGTGCAAGAACGCATGCTTTCTGTGGGTTCTTGTAAAAAATTGAGTATAGTCGCGTCAAATACAATCATGCATAACTCTAGACGGCGAGGCTATGAAGGAGGATCGAGAAAGTGGGCGTTTTCCAACCAGAGAAGACCCATGATTCAAAAATCTCCAGCATGTCTTACGCATTGCGATGGAAGCATGAGAATTTGCGCCAGATCTCCACTGCAGCTATCGTTTCAATCGCGGTTACCCTGATGATCTTGCTGCTCGTGTACAGTCAATCGCGAAAACAAGTTTATTTGGTAGTAGACGGTCAAATGAAATCTGTACAGACCAATACATCTTTACTTCAAGAAATGCTGGATGAGCAGGAAATCAGTCTGAAACCCGAGGACCAAATATCGATGCCGCTGAGCGGGGCTATATCCGACGGCGACAAGGTCGTGATCGACCGCGCGAGTCCTGTGAAAGTGACGGCTGATGGTGCAACGAAGCATTTGTATACAACGGCCAAAACGGTCGGCGACGTGCTGAAAGAAACCGGCGTCAAAGTCAAGGAAACGGACATTGTGACTCCGGCTGTCGAAACGGCGGTCTCCACCAACACGGACATCCGGATCGTCCGGATGAACAAACAAGTGGTACAGCGTCATGAATCCCTCCCCTTCCGGGTGGTCAAAACCTCCGACCCCAGCATTTACAAAGGCGAGTCGCGGGTGATTCAGCAGGGAGCTCCTGGCGTCATGGTGCAGTACATTGAGAAGAAGTACAAAGACGGCAAGCTGGTGTCCATGAAAATGGTGGGCAAAAAAGTGCAGACGGTGACCAAGGATAAGGTCATTGCCGTCGGCACGAAGAAAAAGCCTGTTCCCGTAGTGACCGAAGTCAAAACAGCCGTTGCCAAAGCTTCTTCTACCCCTGCCAAGGTGAAGAAGGTCAGCAGCAGCAGTAACAACCGGGTCAGCAAGGCTGGCGTTGACTTTTCCTACAAGAAGCTGATCAAAGTATCCATGACCGCTTATTCGTCTGGCGAGTCCGGAGTCGGCACACGCACCGCCACAGGAACACGCGTCACGGAAGGCCGCACGATTGCGGTTGATCCAAGCGTCATTCCTTTGGGATGGTGGGTTTACATTGAAGGCGTTGGCTTCCGTCGTGCGGAAGACACAGGCGGAGCCATTAAGGGAAATAAAATCGATATATACTACGATTCCGTCCAGCAGGCACGCAACTTTGGCCGTAAATCCGGCCTTAAGGTGTACGTGATCGGTCCGGTCAAACCGGAGCTGAACTAATTTCGTTTTACTTTGCCATTCTAATGTTATAGTATTATGATCATGAAAATGTCATGCTAAAGAAGAGGAGCTTTCCTCTTCTTTTTGTTGTTAATTTACAGCAGTTTGTCTATACCGGGACCCCGCAAAGTACCTGAACAGGCATCACGGTTATGCCCACTTGCAGGGATACTTGGCTGTCCGGCGGCATTGACGGGTATAATGTACTCGAAA
The DNA here is from genome assembly GCF_016624415.1 of Paenibacillus sp. S28. Taxonomy (NCBI): domain Bacteria; kingdom Bacillati; phylum Bacillota; class Bacilli; order Caryophanales; family Paenibacillaceae; genus Paenibacillus; species Paenibacillus sp. S28. Next base: position 14,667 of record NZ_JACVTM010000026.1, read on the forward strand.
GGAAGACAGGAAATCATGATTAAAGAAGTCATTGTGGTGGAAGGCCGGGATGATACCGTGGCCGTGAAGCGGGCGGTGGATGCCGATACGATCGAGACAGGCGGCTCGGCCATCAATGCGCGTATACTCCAGCGGATCGCGCTGGCTCAGGAGCGGCGGGGGGTCATTGTGCTGACGGACCCGGACCACGCCGGCGAAAGAATCCGCAAAATCATTTCGGCCAAGGTGCCCGGCTGCAAGCATGCGTTTATCCCGGAGGCCGATGCGACCCGCAAGGGGGATATCGGTGTGGAGAACGCCTCGCCTGCGGCGATCCGCAGAGCTCTGGAGCGGGTTCACACCTCTTATGAGGGCGCGGAAAGCCAGATCGACATGGAGGACCTGATGGAGGCGGGGCTGCTGGTGCACCCGGATGCCGCCGCCCGGCGGATGGCGATGGGCAACCTCCTCGGTATCGGCTACTGCAATGGCAAGCAATTTTATAAGCGACTCGCTATATTTCAAATATCCCGCGAAGAATTCGCGGATGCGCTTGCCCGTATCGAAGATGAAGGAGGCCGGACAACGTGAACGGCATGGACGACATCGCCACACCAAGGCGAACCAAAGAAATCATCCAGCGCCACGGCTTTTCATTCAAGAAGAGCCTGGGGCAAAATTTTTTGATCGACCAAAATATTTTAAATAAAATCGTGGATGCGGCCGGACTTGATTCCACCAAGGGTGCCCTGGAGATCGGTCCCGGTATCGGCGCCCTGACCGAAAAGCTGGCCCAGCAGGCAGGGGCCGTCACGGCGGTTGAGATCGACCAGAGGCTGATTCCGATCCTCGAGGAGGTTCTCGCCCCATACCCCGGCGTAAAGGTTCATCATGGGGATGTACTGAAGACGGACCTCGCTGCGCTGTTTAAGAGTAATTTTGCCGGCGTATCCAAAGTCAGCGTTGTGGCCAACCTTCCGTACTATGTGACGACGCCGATCTTGATGAAGCTGCTGGAGGAGCGGCTCCCGCTGGAGAACATCGTCGTGATGATCCAGAAGGAGGTGGCGGACCGGATGGCCGCCCGGCCGGGCACGAAGGATTACGGCAGCCTGAGCATTGCCGTGCAGTATTACAGCGTGCCGGAGCTGGTGTGTATCGTGCCGAAGACGGTATTCATTCCGCAGCCGAACGTGGAATCGGCAGTGATCCGTCTGGCCGTGCGGGAACAGCCGCCGGTTGCGGTGGACGATGAGCGGCATTTCTTCGAGGTGGTACAAGCATCGTTCGCTCAGCGGCGAAAGACGATATCGAACAATCTGAAGAGCCGCTTCTTCCCCACAGAGGGCCGGGAGCGTCTGGATCAGCTGCTGCATGCAGCGGGAATCGACCCGTCCCGCCGCGGCGAGACGCTCAGCATTGAGGAATATGCCGTGCTTAGCAACCTGCTGCGGAAGGAAGGCATCGGCTTAAATTAAACAAAAGATGAACCAATAGGGGGATTCGCCCATACCATGGGGTAGGGGTGATGTTCATGAATATTGGAGACCTGGTCGTGCGCAGATCCTACGGCGGCGATATCGCGTTCCGCGTCGAGGATTTGCGCAGGGACGAAGCGGTGATTAAGGGAACGGAGTTCAGACTTCTGGCGGATTCCCCGCTCGATGATCTGGTAAGGGTCCCTTATGCGCCGGTAAGCGAAAAAACCGAGAAAGCAAATATTAGAGCAAACGAGTCGCTCAGTTTACTGAAACGTCACCGTCAGGAGCAGACCCAGCGGAATCAGGCCACCTTGAGCGGAAGCGGGGAATGGGGAACAGCTGAGCCGGCTTATTTCGAAGTCCCCGGGAAGGTGCTTCATCTGGATGGAGATCCGAATTATTTAAAAAAGAGCCTGAGTCTGTATGAGCAGCTTCGGGTTCCGGCCGAGGGCCATTATGTGAATGAGGCCGGGATGGCGGACGCCCTGTACCGGTTGCTGCCTCGGGTCCGGCCTGATATTGTGGTGATCACGGGTCATGACGGCGTACTGAAGCATCGCCAGAATCATGATTTGTACAGCTTGAACAGCTATAAAAACTCGCAGAACTTCGTCAGGGCGATTCAGGTGGCGCGCCAGTTTGAGCGCCATTACGATCAGATGACGATTATCGCCGGCGCATGCCAGTCGCACTTTGAGGCGCTGCTGCAGGCCGGAGCCAACTTTGCCAGCTCCCCGGGGCGCATCTTGATTCATGCCCTGGATCCGGTATATGTTGCCGCCAAGGCGTCGTTTACATCGGTTAGAGATACGATCAATATGACGGATGTGCTTCACAATACGATCAGCGGCACGCAGGGCGTCGGGGGCATTGAAACCCGCGGGAGCTACCGGATCGGCCTGCCCCGGCTGAACGACTTAACCAAGCTTAAGGTGACGCCGTCGGCCATTTAACATGTCCGGAAATGCCATGCAAAGCTCTTGACCTGACAGTATAACGAAATGCAGGAACCGTAATCTGCCGGCGGATTGCGGTTTTTTGTTGTTATCCGGGTGTAAGCAGAAATGAGCTGGGTTTCCGCAAAAAAATTCGTTGACAACATAAAATTGATGCTGATATAATTATTGTTTTGATTTGACAAAACCTTCTTTTCGAGTTATAATGGACAAGGAAAGAGGTGGTCGTCGACAATGGCTAAAAATACGCTGTTGGAAATCAAACGCAATCTCGAAGCTCACGTGGGTCAGAAGATTTCGCTTCGGGCTAACGGTGGTCGTCGCAAGACCGTCGAGCGTACTGGTGTTTTGGAAGAAACGTACCCATCTGTTTTTATTGTGAAATTGGATCAAGAGCATCAAACCTTTAAACGTGTTTCATACAGCTATGCCGATATTCTTACGGAATCCGTGGAGGTTATTATTTGCGATGATAATACCGGCACCCGGATCGAGTTGGAGAAAGCGTAACTTTAATGACAAAACAGCCTTCCTGATGGAGGGCTGTTTTTAGTTGGCAGGGGGATATGGAATGAGGAGCGGCAGGGAGCGGGATAATACTTATGGCAGCAGCCTAATTCCGATGGAACCAAAGGAGGATGTTCATGAGCCGCAGACGCCGCAGTGTCATGTCGGATGAGCTGAAGAATGAGCTGGCAAAGGATTTGGGATTTTACGAAACTGTCCAGCAGGAAGGCTGGGGAGGTATTAAGGCCAAGGATGCGGGCAACATGGTAAAAAGAGCGATCCAGCTCGCCGAACAGGCCGCCGCACGTAAATCCTGATTCACACCAGCAATGCCGGCGGAGGCCTCCCAAGCGGGAGGTTCTCCGTTTTTGAATTCAAGGCTGTGTCCGCTCCGCCCTTTGTCTGTAAACGGAAAATGACTTGACTGGTTCAGTTTGATATAATGATTTGAAGTTGCAGATCTCTGGATTGAGCCCAGGAGAAAAAATGCTTGAGGTTCATTCCAGATTTCGGATTGAGCCCAAGGATTCGAAGCGGCTTGTGTCAATCCAGATAGAGGGAATCTTGAGGGTGGGTGAACGCCTTGAAAATTTACGAAAAAGCACCGGCCAAAATCAATTTGATGCTGGATGTATTACATAAACGGCCAGACGGGTACCATGAGGTCGAAATGGTTATGACGATGGTTGACCTGGCGGACCGGCTGGAGATGTCGGCTTTGCCCCGGGATACGATTATTATTTCAAGCCAGGCGGGATACATCCCGCTGGATGAGAAGAACTTGGCGTTTCAGGCCGCAAGGCTGATTAAGGACCGGTATGACGTCAAGAGCGGGGTGCATATCCACCTGGATAAGAAGATCCCCGTAGCAGCAGGTCTGGCCGGAGGAAGCAGCGACGCCGCCGCCACCCTGCGTGGTCTGAACCGGCTGTGGAATTTGAACATCCCGGTAGAGGAGCTGCAGAAACTGGGTGCGGAGCTCGGATCGGACGTTCCGTTCTGCGTGACTGGAGGTACCGCACTGGCGACAGGGCGGGGTGAAAAGCTGACGCCTGTGGCGAATCCGCTGCAGTGCTGGGTGATTTTGGCCAAACCGCCGATTAACGTATCGACCGCGGAGGTCTACGGCAAGTTCAGAGCGGCGCAGGTCAAGGAGCATCCGTCGGCCCAAGGAATGATCCGTGCGATCGAAGCGGGAGACTTTCATGGCGTATGCAGCCGCCTGGGGAACGTGCTGGAGGATGTGACGCTGAGGCTGCATCCCGAAGTGCAGCAGCTGAAGGAAGGGATGCTGCGTCTCGGCGCGGACGGGGCTTTGATGTCAGGCAGCGGGCCGACCGTATTCGGCCTGGTGTACAAGGAATCGAAGGTGGCACGGATCTATAACGGGCTGCGGGGCTTTTGCAAAGAAGTGTATGCGGTGCGCCTATTGACCTAACTTCGCCAACCATGTTGTACAAATCCGTACAAAAATGATATATTCTTACTATAATATTCGGATTTTCTGGGTGATTTTGCTTTAGATTCCGATGAATACAGCGATAGCGAGGAGTATTTCGTGAAAAAATTAAAGCGAAGCGCGCGTTTGGTGGAGATGACGCAGTATCTTTTGTCCAGACCGCATACATTGATCCCGCTCACCACATTTGCCGATAGATACGGAGCCGCCAAGTCCTCGATCAGCGAAGATTTGGTTATTATCAAGGAAGTGTTTGAGGAGGAAGGTATCGGGGACCTGCTGACGCTGGCCGGGGCCGCCGGAGGCGTGAAATATATTCCGAAAATGCCGAAGGAGCAGGCGCTGGTGTTTGCGAACGATCTTTGTTCCCAGCTTCAGCAGAAGGACCGGATTCTGCCCGGCGGGTATTTGTACATGTCCGATTTGCTGGGACAGCCTTCTCTTATGAACGAGGCGGGAAAGATTTTTGCCACTGCATTCTCCGGCAAGGACATCGACGTGGTCATGACCGTGGAGACCAAAGGGATTCCGCTGGCTTATGCCACCGGGGCCCAGCTGAACCTGCCGGTTGTTCTCGTGCGCCGGGACCACCAGGTGACGGAAGGATCTGCCGTGAGCATCAATTACGTGTCGGGATCGCATAAGAGCATCCACACGATGTCACTTTCGCGGCGGGCGCTGAAGGAAAAGTCGCGCGTCCTGATCGTGGACGATTTTATGAAGGCAGGCGGCACCATCCAGGGCATGGTAGATCTGCTGGCCGAATTTGATGCCGAAGTCGCAGGCGTAGGCGTATTGGTCGAGTCGGGAGCGGTGGAATCAGAGGAGCGGCTCCTGCACGATTATGTGTCCCTGGCGACACTGACGGCGGTCGATCCAAAGACGAAAGAAATATTTGTGAGCCCGGGGAATTATTTTGACCCGTCTTAACGTTGAAGAGGCCTGCGGATTTTGTCGATAAAAATATTTTATCGGCGAATAGTTCCGAAGTCTGTCGACACTCACATTCTTATAAAAAAATTCCTGATTTTAGGACATTTTGTTAACTTAAAAAAGAGGATTTCGCGCATGCTGTGTGGAATTATACACCAAGTCTCTGATGGAAAAAGGTGGTGAACACACACATGCAAATTACGGATGTCAGACTCCGCCGCGTTAACTCCGAGGGGAGAATGAAAGCAATCGCATCCATTACCATTGATAACGAATTTGTTGTTCATGACATTCGGGTCATCGATGGAAACAATGGAATGTTCGTTGCTATGCCGAGCAAACGCACTCCGGATGGAGAATTCCGCGACATTGCCCACCCAATCTCTTCCGGCACCCGGGAGAAGATTCAAACGGCCGTCCTGGCGGAATATGAACGCGCTGCCAGTGAAGAAGAAGTGATCGAGGAAGGCGCTTAAGTTTACAATTGGGGTTCAAGGAAAGGAGGGCCAGGACTATGGCTCTCTTTTCTTTTTGCTTATAATACGATATATTCAGTATTGAGCGAGTTCTAGAGTAGGAGGTCAAGATCCTTGAAAAGAATGGCGATTGTTCTTGCCGCAGGGCAGGGAAAACGAATGAAATCCAAACTATACAAAGTGCTTCATCCCGTCTGTGGCAAACCGATGGTTGGGCACGTGGTGGATACCGTCAAACAGGTGAACTGCGAACGGAGCATTGTCATCGTTGGCCACGGGGCAGAGGCTGTCCAATCTTATCTGGGTGAGGCCGCTGAATACGTGCTGCAAGAGCAGCAGCTTGGTACAGGCCATGCGGTGAAGCAGGCCAAAGCTTTACTGGGCTCGGAAGAAGGCTCAACCATTGTCATCTGCGGCGATACTCCGCTGGTCACGGCCGAGACACTGCAGGGACTGACGCAGCTGCATGAAAGCAACAACGCTGCCGCCACCGTACTGGTTGCCTATATGGACCAGCCGCAGGGTTACGGGCGCGTGATCCGCAGCGAGGACGGAAGCGTACTACGTATCGTTGAACAGAAGGACTGCACGCCGGAAGAGGATGCGGTTCGTGAAATCAATACAGGCACTTATGTTTTTGATAATGCGAAATTGTTTGCCGCTTTGGAAAAGGTAACGAACAACAACGTCCAGCAGGAATATTATTTAACGGACGTGATCGGCATTCTTGTAGGTGAGGGAGAAACCGTTCTCGGCTATGTGACCGACGACTACGCTGAGTCGATCGGCGTTAATGACCGCCGTGCACTTTCAGAGGCTGAAGGATTAATGCGGGAACGCATTAATATCCGTCATATGCTGAACGGCGTCACGATCATTGATCCCGCTTCGACGTATATCGGTGCCGACGTGACCATTGGAGCCGACTCCGTGATTTATCCCGGCACGGTACTCAAGGGGAAAACCGTCATTGGCGAAGATTGCTTGATCGGTCCGCAGAGCGATATCAGCGATTCCGTCATCGGCGACGGCGTGACGATCAAGCATTCGGTGCTGGATCAGGCAGAAGTGGGTTCTAGAACATCGGTAGGCCCGTATGCATATCTGCGTCCGAAATCCAAGCTTGGGGAAGACGTCAAGATCGGCGATTTTGTGGAAGTGAAAAATGCAACGATCGATAACGGCTCCAAGGTATCGCATCTAAGCTATGTCGGCGACGCTACGGTAGGCAAGAACGTCAATGTCGGCTGCGGTGCGATAACGGTCAACTACGATGGGTATAATAAGTTTATGACTGAAATTGAAGATGATGCTTTTATCGGCAGCAATGTGAATCTGGTGGCTCCGGTGAAAGTGGGCAAAGGAGCCTACGTGGTCGCGGGCTCGACGATTACCCAATCGGTTCCCGAAAATGACCTGGCCATCGCCAGAAAACGCCAGGAGAATAAACCGGGGTATGCCGAGAAAATTCGCTCCAAGGCCAAAGCCAAGAAGGAAAGCAAGCAGCAGGTTTAAACGTAAAGCGTCCCCGTCTTATCGGGAAGTGTGAGATACATGGTTTCAAGCGGTATGGAGGCAGGCCAGAATTTCAATGAACCAGCACGGAGGGTTTTAATTCTATGACTTATTGTGATTCGAAGTTAAAAATATTTACATGCAATTCCAATCCGAAGCTCGCACAGCAAATTGCGGATTATATCGGCATCCCCATGGGGGATTCGCATACGACCAGCTTCAGTGATGGTGAGATTCAGGTGAAATTATCGGAGAGCGTTCGCGGCTGCCACGTTTATGTCGTGCAGTCGACATGCGGTCCGGTAAATGACAATCTCATGGAGCTGCTGATCATGGTCGATGCGCTGAAGCGTGCTTCTGCGAAGAGCATTAACGTCGTAATCCCTTATTATGGATATGCGCGTCAAGACCGTAAGGCCCGTTCCCGTGACCCGATTACCGCTAAGCTGGTAGCGAATCTGATTGAGAAGGCGGGTGCCCACCGTGTCATCACGATGGACCTGCATGCCATGCAGATTCAAGGCTTCTTCGACATTCCGGTTGATCATCTGCTTGGGGTGCCGATTCTGGCCCAGTATTTCCGATCCAAGCAAATCGAGAATCCGGTTGTTGTGTCTCCTGACCACGGTGGTGTGGTTCGTGCCAGAAAACTGGCTGATTTCCTGAATGCCCCGCTGGCCATCATTGATAAACGCCGTCCGGAACCGAACGTAAGTGAAGTTATGAACATCATCGGTCATATCGAAGGCAAAACGGCCATTTTGATCGATGACATTATCGACACGGCCGGCACGATCGTGCTTGGGGCCAATGCTCTGATGGAAGGTGGCGTCAAGGAAGTGTATGCTTGCTGTACGCATCCCGTCTTCTCCGGCCCGGCGATGGAACGCCTGGAGAATTCTCCGCTCAGCGAAGTCATCGTGACGGATACGATCCCGATTACGCATCCAGAGCCGAGCAAGAAGATCAAAGTTCTGTCGGTAGCTCCGTTGATGGGTGAAGCCATCATCCGTGTGCATGAGGAATTGTCCATCAGCAAGCTGTTCGAAATCGAATAAGGCAAGGGAAGGTATATGCAAAGAGAGGGTTATGTTTCCTGGCTCCAGGAAATATAACCCTTCTCGCGCATGCTCTTTTAATATCCGGGAGTCGATACAAACGTATACAAATTCCGGTTGTAGAGCGTACCTTGAATTTCAACGAAGTGCTTGGTGAATGAGGTAATCGTTCCAATGTCCACGTGTACGCCCTGCCGGAGAACCTGAACGGGAATGCCGTGGATCTGGTGCTGCTGAAAGTGCCGGTGCAGCGTAAGCAATTGGCCGAATTCAGTCATGAACCGTACCACCTTCTTATGGTGATCATGGATGCCATGGCAAGAAGCGATGCAGCATCCTATACTCTATTGTAACAAAATTTGGTGCTAATGCTAACTTGCACAGCAGGCGTAGCGGCAGCATGCGGTTTGGAGGATCGAATAACGCAATGAAATGGATTGTAGGACTCGGGAATCCGGGATCCAATTATGAAAAAACGCGCCACAACGTCGGTTTTATGATGCTGGATGCGCTGGCGGAGCGGCATGGTATTAAGTTTGGGCCAAGCAAATGCAAGGCGCTGATCGGCGAGGGCTTTATCGGAACCGACAAGGTTGTTCTTATCAAGCCCATGACCTACATGAACCTGTCCGGAGAAGCGGTGCGGGCCTATATGGATTATTACAAGGCTAAGCTCGAGGACATGATTGTCGTTTATGACGACATGGATACGGCAACCGGCAAAATCCGCCTGCGGTATCAGGGCAGCGCCGGAGGCCACAACGGCATCAAATCGATCATTCAGCATACGGGAACGCAGGTGTTCGACCGGATCCGGATGGGGATTTCCCGGCCTGAGCCGGGATATGCGATCGTCGACTATGTGCTCTCGAATTTTCCGAAAAAGGAGAACGAGCTGCTGAAGACGATGATTGAGCAAGCCTGCGACGCCGCGGAGTTCAGTCTGAACCATACCTTTGAACAAACGATGGCCAAGTTTAACGGTTGATCTCGAGGGCAGGAATCGGGGGCTAAACGAACGTTTTTTCGGGCATACTGAAGTATAAACGACTTTCAGGAGGCATATAGATGGCAATAAATTATATTTGCCGGCACTGCCGCACGCCGCTCGGAAAAATAGATTCGTCCCTGGTTACCGACGCCCAGCTGGGGTTCCATTCCTTGACCCCGGCAGAACGTAGAGATATAATAGCGTATGATTTAAGCGGCGACGTAACGGTCAAAGTGATCTGCGATTACTGCAGAGAAGCGCTGGAGAACAATCCGGAGCTGAGCCTATTGGCAAACCCGCTTCAATAATGTTGTGCGCGAAACCGCGGAAAATGCGGACAGATACCGTGAATGGAAGGGCCTTGGCAGTGCTGCTGAGGCTTCTTTTGGGTATTCCTTTTGTCCAGTCTCCTAAGACCAGGGGATGTCCGCTGCCGGTAGATATATTTTAATGAAGCACAGCGAAAAATCACCGCAGTCAGGTATTTTATGGTAAAATTCAATCTACCATCCAAAAGATAACAAGTAAGCATAAGAGAGGTGCCCCCTTTGTTACATGCACTTATAGAAGCTTTCTCTAAAGATCCGGATTTGAAGTCGATTACCGCCGGGTTATCGGCCGGTATGAAGGAACAGCTCGTTTCCGGGTTATCGGGGTCCGCGCGTCAGGTTATGCTGTCGGCACTGTTTGAAGAAATCAAACGCCCGATGCTCGTCGTCACTCACAACATGTTTTCCGCACAGAAAATCGCGGAGGATTTACAGGAAGCGCTTTCACCGGACCGTGTGCTGCTGTATCCGGCCAATGAGCTGGTGGCAGCCGAATCCGCGGTATCCAGTCCAGAGACCCTTGCGCAGCGTATTGATGTGCTGATGAAGTGCGCGCAGGGGTTTTCGGGCATTGTGGTGGCACCGTTTTCGGGTGTGCGCCGGTTTCTGCCTGCCCCGGAAGTGATGGCCAAAGCCCAAATTGTGATTCAGGATGGCGGCACACTGGACGCCCAAGCTTTCCTGGCCCAAATGATCGAAATGGGATACGAACGGGTAGAACGGGTCGAAGGCAAGGGCGAAATGAGCGTACGCGGAGGAATTATCGACTTTTACCCGATGACCTCCCTATTGGCCTACCGCGTCGAGCTGTTTGACGACGAAATCGATTCGATTCGCACGTTTGACCCGTCCGATCAGCGGTCAATCGATAAAGTTAAGGAAGTCACTATTACGCCCTGCAAGGAGATCATCGCCGATCACCAGAGGCTGGAGCAGGCAGCTGCAGCCACCGCTCAACTACTGGAAGAGCAGCTTGGCAAGATGACCGACCGGCAGGCGAAGCTGCGTCTAACGGAAGAAATGAAACGGGAGATGGAGCTGCTGCGCGAGCATGTCTATTTTCCGGAAATCTATAAATATATCTCTCTGCTCTATCCGGAGCACAAGACGCTGTACGACTATTTACACAAGGACACCGTCCTCATTCTCGACGAGCCGGCGCGCCTTCTTGAAACGGCCAAACAGCTGGAGCGTGACGAATCCGAGTGGAACTTGCATCTGCTGCAGAACGGAAAGACGCTGCCGCAGCTGCATTTGTCCGTTGACGGCGACGAGATACTGTACCAGCGTCCATTCCAGACGATATTCATGTCGATTTTCCTGCGTCAGGTTCCGCATACCCAGCCTCAGAATATTCTGAACTTTATCAGCCGGGGGATGCAGGATTTCCATGGGCAGATGAACGTGCTGAAAGCGGAAATGGACCGCTGGCATAAGTCCGGGGTTCAGGTGATGATGCTTGCCAGCAGCGACGAACGGCTCGACCGGATGCGGCGGGTGCTGCAGGATTATAACATCGAGGAGCCGATCATGCTGCAGGGTAATTTGCAGACGGGCTTTGAGATGCCGTCCATTCATCTGGCGGTGATTACTGAGGGCGAAATGTTCTCCCAGAAGCAGCGGAAGATCCGCAAGCTGGGCAAAAACATTGATAACGCCGAGCGCATCAAGAGCTATACCGAGCTGAAGGTCGGCGATTATGTCGTCCATCAAAACCACGGCATCGGTAAATATATGGGTATCGGCACGCTGGAAATCAACGGCATCCACAAGGACTATATGCATATCCTGTATGCCGGCGGCGACAAGCTGTCTGTACCGATCGAACAGATCGATCTCATTCAAAAATACGTCGGTTCAGAGGAAAAGGAGCCGAAGATCTACAAGCTGGGCGGCAACGAGTGGACACGCGTTAAAAATAAAGTCCGCTCTTCGGTACAGGACATCGCCGACGATTTGATCAAGCTGTACGCCGAGCGGCAATCGACGCCGGGATACGGCTTTGAGAAGGATACGACCGAGCAGCAGGAATTCGAAGAAATGTTCCCTTACGATGAGACACGCGATCAGCTGCGGGCGATCGAAGAGATCAAGAAGGATATGGAGCGGAACCGTCCGATGGACCGGCTGCTGTGCGGAGACGTAGGCTACGGCAAGACCGAAGTGGCGATCCGCGCCGCGTTCAAGGCTGCCATGGAGGGCAAGCAGGTGGCCGTTCTTGTGCCGACGACGATTCTGGCGCAGCAGCATTATGAGACGTTCCGGGAGCGGTTCTCGGGATATCCGATGAACATCCAGGTGCTGAGCCGGTTCCGTTCGCGGAAGGAGCAGAACGAAACGATCAAGGGGATTCGTCAGGGGACGGTCGACGTCGTGATCGGCACGCACCGCTTGTTGTCCCAGGATCTGGTGTTCAAGGATCTGGGCCTCCTGATTGTGGACGAGGAGCAGCGGTTCGGTGTGACGCATAAGGAGAAGCTGAAGCGTCTGAAGACGAATGTCGACGTGCTGACCCTGACGGCGACGCCGATTCCGCGGACGCTGCATATGTCCATGCTGGGAGTCCGGGATCTGTCCGTCATCGAGACGCCGCCGGAAAACCGTTTCCCTGTGCAGACGTATGTCGTGGAATACAGCCAGACGCTGGTCCGGGAGGCCATCGAACGGGAGCTGGCCCGCGGCGGTCAGGTGTATTATCTGTACAACCGCGTTCAAGGCATTCATGAAATGGCCGCCCAAATTTCGGCGCTGGTGCCGGAGGCCAAGGTTGGAGTGGGCCACGGGCAAATGTCGGAGACGGAGCTGGAGAAGACGATTCTCGACTTTCTGGACGGGGAATACGACGTCCTTGTCAGCACGAGCATTATCGAGACAGGCGTCGATATTCCGAACGTGAATACGCTTATCGTGCATGATGCTGACAAAATGGGCCTGTCCCAGCTCTATCAGCTGCGCGGCCGTGTCGGACGCTCCAACCGGATTGCGTACGCGTACTTTACGTACCAGCGGGATAAGGTGCTGACCGAGGTGGCGGAGAAACGCCTACAGTCGATCAAGGAGTTTACGGAGCTCGGCTCCGGCTTCAAAATCGCGATGCGCGACCTGGCGATCCGCGGAGCGGGGAACCTGCTCGGTGCGGAACAGCACGGGTTCATTGCCTCCGTCGGCTTCGACCTGTACTCGCAAATGCTTGCCGAGGAAATCCAGAAGCGGAAGGTGTCCGTTCTCGGAGAAAAAGTCGAACCGGAGAAGACATGGAACACTGCGCTCGATATCGGCATCGATGCGTATTTGCCGTCCGAGTACATTTATGACAGCATTCAAAAGATTGAAATTTATAAGAAAGTGGCGGCAGTTTCTTCGTTCGATGACGGGAAGGAGCTGGAGGATGAGCTGCTGGACCGCTTTGGGGAACTGCCTGAGGCGGTAACGAACCTGCTGACCGTCGCCAGGCTGAAGGTATACGGCAAGATGTACGGCATCGACTCCATCAACCGCCGTGGGGATGATCTGATCCTCAAATTTTACGAGGGGCAGGAAAAGGCCGTCAGCACCGCGAAGCTTGCACAAGTTGGCAATCGCTTCGAGAGACGTGTACAATTTGAGCAGGATGCTCAAATGACGATCCGAATCAAAGGCAAGGGGCTTGATGACAAGCAGCTGCTCGATCTGCTGGAACAATTCTTGGAAGCGATCCGTGAGCTGTTCAAATCGAAGGAGGAACTTCAGGATGTTGTTCAATAAGAAAAAAGCATGGAGAGGAATTCTGCTGACCTTGGTGTGTGTACTGACCCTTTCCGTGCTGGCAGCCTGCGAGAAAGGCGGCTCCGATAAAGAGAAGGATGCCAGTAAAACGGTGGCAACCTACGAAGGCGGAGAGATTACGGAGAATGAATTTGAGATGCAGAAAAAAATCATGACGTTTATGTCTCCGGAGTATGCCCAATTTATGGACATGGCCGATTTCCAGGATTATTTGGTGAAGCAAAAAATTGCTTTTAAATATTTGAGCGGCAAGGCTACGGACGACGCCAAGAAGGAAGGCGAGAAAAAGGCAGGCCAGCAAATCGACCAAATGAAGAAACAGGTGGGCGATGACCAGTTCAAGCAGCTGCTGGGCGACCAGAAGCTCAAAGAGGACGAGCTCAAGCAATATTTGGTGCAGGTTATGACGGTTATGGAGGACATGAACGCCAAAGTGACCGAAGACGACATCAAGAAGCAGTATGAGGCCAACAAGCAGGATTTCATGGTGGCCACGGTGCATCATATTTTGATCGGGCTGACCGATTCGAATAACAAGGAGCGCACCAAGGAAGATGCGCTGAAGATTGCCAAAGACGTCAAATCGCAGCTGGACAAAGGGGGAGATTTTGCCGAGCTGGCCAAAAAGTACTCGGATGATTCCTCCTCCAAGGACAATGGCGGCGTCTACAAAGACTTTACCGTTGGACAGTGGAGCGTGCAGGAGTTCAAGGAGCAGGTGCTGACCCTTCCGCTGAACAAAATCAGTGCTCCCGTCGAATCCAATCTCGGATACAGCATTATCAAGGTCGACTCCCGCAAGGACACGCCTTATGACAAGCTGACGAACGATCAGAAAGAAATGATCCGAAGCAATCTGGGCGCATCGAAAATCGATCAGTTTATGCAGAATGATCTGACGAAGATCATCAAGAAGATTGATCTGCCGAAAACGGCGGATACGTCCAAGAGCGGCACGGGAACAACCGGAACGGGATCGTCCGGCAGCGGCACGGAAGGCACTACTTCCGGTACATCCGGAAGCGGAACAGGTGCGACAGGCAGCAGCAGCGGAGATGCCAAAACCACCGATAAAGGTACAACTACTTTTGAAGAAAAGGTAACCGAGCCCGGCGAGGGATCGGGCAAGTAATCCATATTTCGCATTGAATCGTGTGCATGAAGGAAGGCGCGGGCCAGATCCGCGTCTTTTTTGCATCAATGAGCTGGATAAAATGTGCAGAACAACCGCAACTAATAGTTCCAACATCATGTATAAGGAATTGGGAATGGATGAATACTATGGGCAGATATCACAACTTATATTCCTGGGACTCACCTCTTCCCATAAGAACAGTAGTTGAAAAATCTTCTCTAGAAAGCGGGGCAACATGTTAATGAAAGCTACTGGAATAGTCCGCCGTATCGATGACCTGGGCAGAGTGGTCATCCCAAAAGAAATCAGACGTACATTGCGTATCCGTGAAGGAGATCCGCTTGAAATTTTTGTAGACCGTGATGGTGAAGTCATTCTGAAGAAGTATTCCCCGATCGGCGAGCTGGGCGACTTCGCCAAGGAATATGCGGAATCGCTGTATGAAGGTACCGGACACATCACGATCATTTCTGACCGCGATACCTTCATCGCCGTTGCAGGCGGTTCCAAGAAGGAATACTTGGAGAAACCGATCGGATCCCTGATCGAGAACTGCATGGACAGCCGCAAGACGCTGCTGGAAACAAACCAAGGCAGCTACGAAATCAGCAAGGACCATCAGGAGAACCTGTCCTCCTTTGTGGTCGCGCCGATCATTTCCGGCGGAGATCCAATTGGTTCAGTGATCCTGCTGAGCAAGGACGAAGCGACCAAGAT
This sequence comes from Paenibacillus sp. S28, assembly GCF_016624415.1. NCBI lineage: Bacteria > Bacillati > Bacillota > Bacilli > Caryophanales > Paenibacillaceae > Paenibacillus > Paenibacillus sp. S28. Next base: position 29,968 of record NZ_JACVTM010000026.1, read on the forward strand.
GTCGCAGCTGGAAGTCAAAATGTCCGAGACAGCCGCTGCTTTTCTTGGCAAGCAAATGGAGCAGTAATCCGGCAGCCCGGTACGGCTCTTCCTCGAGCACCCGAAGCTCCCCCTTCTTATTCACGGATGACCCGGGAATGAAGGCGGGAGTTTTTTGTGTCCGCTCTCCTCAGGTATAATAGGTGTATTCGTATCGAAAAAACGGAAGCAACGCCAAATGACCGAGGTTGAATCCGGGCAAAAAGTAGGGAAGAGGATGAAACAGACAGGTGCGGCATCGAAGATGCTGCAGGGGGCTTTGATTTTAAGCATGGCTATGGTGCTGTCGAAACTGATCGGCACGCTGCAGAAAATTCCGCTGCAAAACATGGGCGGGGATGCGGTGTTCGGCATCTATAACACGGTATATCCGCTCTATTCATTAATGATGACGATCGCGCTCGCGGGCCTGCCCGCCGCGATCTCGAAATTCGTCGCAGAGGACGAAGCCGTCGGGGGGACGGGGGAAGGACTCCGGGTGATGAGGCTGTCCTCTGTGCTGCTGGCGCTGCTCGGCATCGTCCTGGGGGCCGCCGTGTACGCCTGCGCTCCGCTTATTGGGACCTGGATCGACAATTCCAGCGTCGTGCCGGCGGTGCGGACGGCGTCCTTAGCGCTGCTGTTCGTGCCGGTGATGACCGGGATGCGAGGCTTTTTTCAGGGATACCAAAACATGATGCCCACCGCCGTTTCGCAGATCACGGAGCAGTGTGCGCGGGTCGCCGTCATGATCGGGCTGCTGATTTACCTGACGGGGATCGGGGCGAAGCCGGAGACCATCGCAGCAGGGGCGCTGTTGGGGTCGGCCGCTGGTGGTGCCGCGGGTCTCATCGTTATGCTCGGCTATTGGCGCAGGTTCCGGCGGGCTCAGCGTGGCTCTGCCGGCGCAGAAGGCGCTGCCGTGTCGACGCACAAGGAGTCTACCGTTCGGACGGGTCAGCCGCGTCAAGCCGGGTGGGAGAGAAGCTGGAGCCTGCTGAAGCGGATCCTGTTGTACGCGATTCCCGTCTGTCTGGGTTCACTGGCCGTGCCTTTAATCGGCATGGTAGACAGCTTTACCGTACCGCGGCTGCTCAAAGCCGGAGGCGCCGGCGAGGCGGGGGCGATGATCCAGTTCGGCATCTATAACCGCGGCATCCCCATCGTCCAGCTGGTGACGATGCTGGCCACGTCGCTGTCAGTGCTGTTCATCCCCGCTTTGGCGGACGCAAAGGCGAGAGGAGACCGCGAGCTGGTGAGCGAGCGTACCCGGCTGACCCTGCGCTGGTTCTGGCTGCTGGGACTCGCCGCATCGGTGGGGATTGCCATTCTGGCTGATCCCCTGAATATCGCGCTGTACCAGGACACGGCGGGCAGCGGCGTCATGCGCTGGATCGCCTTCACCGCCGTCGGCAGCGCGCTAAGCATCATTTCAGCCGCGCTCCTGCAGGGCGTCGGCATCGTGCGCGCGCCGGCCGTGCATCTGCTGGCCGCGGCAGCGGCGAAGACGCTGCTGAACCTGCTGCTGGTTCCACAGCTGGGCATTACCGGCGCGGCCATCGCCGGCGTGGCCGCGCACTTCCTGGCGGCAGCGCTCAACATCGCGCTGCTGGCCCGCAGCACCGGCCTGCGCATTCGCGCCGGTGCCGCCTTGGCCAAGCCGGCGCTGATGCTGGCCGGCATGGCCGTGGTGGCGGGCGCTGTGGCGCTCGCGGCGGACGCGGTGCTGTCCGCGCTCGGGCTGCCCGCCCGCCTCGTGGCCGCCGCGGCAAGTGTTGCCGGTGCCGCGGCCGGAGGCGCCGTGTTCCTCGCCGGCGCCGTGCTGGCCAAGCTCCTTACCGAAGAGGAGCTTGTCATGCTGCCGAAGATCGGCCGTCCTCTGACCGCCTTACTGAAGCGGGTTCGGCTGCTGCGGTAATATCCGCATGGGACTGAGGAATCTTCTATTTTGGTCGTCATAGAGGGAGAATGATAGAAGGCGGTGGATCAACGGATCCGCCGAACAGGCTTCAGTAAAGGGCCGGGCCATATGAGGACCCGTTTGCGCTTCTGGTTTTCTTTTAAAAAAGAAACCGTGATATAGTATATTTATGCCCCATTCCCGGAAGAATGGGAAATAGAGCGGAGGAATGACATATGAGCGCAGTACTGAAGGTTGTCGGTCTCGGTTCGGGCAACCCGGACCGGCTGACAATGGGTATTGTGAGAACGTTGCAGCAGGCATCACAAATCTACGTCAGAACGAAAGAGCATCCGGTCATGTCGATGCTGGAGGAGCTGAAGCTCGAAGTCAGTTCGTTTGACCACATCTACGAAGCGCATGATTCGTTTCCGGAGGTGTACGCCTCCATCGCAGACCGGCTGCTGGAGCTGGCTTCAGCCGGCGATGAACACAGCGTGATCGTCTATGCGGTGCCCGGGCATCCGATGGTGGCGGAGTCCACCGTCCAGCTGCTGAGGGAGCACTGCCCGCAGAAGGGGATCTCCCTTGAAATCCTGGGCGGGGAGTCCTTTCTCGACGAAGCCTTTATCCGACTCGGTTTTGATCCGATCGAAGGCTTTCAGCTTCTCGATTCCACCGGCATTCGCAGCAGCATGCTGCAGCCTCAGCTGCACACCGTGATCGGGCAGGTATACGACGAGTTTACCGCTTCTGAGGTAAAGCTGTGCCTCATGGAGCTCTATCCTGACGATTACCAGGTCATTGTCGGACATGCGCTTGGTGTCGAAGGGGAGGAGCAGGTGCTTCAGGTTCCGCTGTTTGAGCTTGACCGTGTCCTTGGTTACGGTAACCTCTCGCTCGTATACGTCCCAAGAAGCGACGACGAGAGCCTGCGCCAGCGGACCTTCGCCCGGCTTCATGAGATCGTCGGCATCCTCCGCAGTCCGGAGGGCTGCCCTTGGGACCGGGAACAGACGCATGCGTCGATCCGGAAAAATCTCATCGAGGAAACCTACGAGGTGCTGGAGACCATCGATGACGATGACCCTGAGCATATGCAGGAGGAGCTTGGAGATTTGCTGCTGCAGATCATGCTGCATTCGCAAATGGAGGAAGAGGAAGGCACTTTCAGCGTGTTCGACGTCATTCAAGGGTTGAATGACAAGCTGATTTTCCGCCATCCGCATGTGTTCGGCGAGAACAAGGCCAAGGATGCGGAAGCCGCCTTACAGAACTGGGATGCCATGAAGGCTGAGGAGAAACGCCGTAAAGGCATCGAGCCCGAGAAGGCGTCCGCCCTGGACGGGATTCCAAGAGACCTGCCTGCGCTAATGAAGGCTTATAAGCTTCAGAAGAAGGCATCCAAGGTCGGGTTCGACTGGGATTCCATCGAGGGTGTATTCGACAAGATCGAGGAGGAGCTCGGAGAGCTGCGGCAGGCCGTGGCGGAGGGACAGGGCGTCGGCGAGCAGGTGGGTGAGCTGGGTGACCTTCTGTTCGCGGCGGCGAACGCGGCCCGGTTCCTGGATGCCGATCCGGAAGAAGCGCTGTCGAGAACGAACCGCAAGTTCGTCAACCGGTTCCGTTACATCGAGGATGTGCTGCACGCAGAAGGCAAAACGCTGCAGGAAACCAGCCTGGATGAGATGGAGACGATTTGGCAACAGGCCAAAAATGAGGTATGATATGAAATCTCCAGTCCCTGGAGGGACGGGGGGTGCCTTCAATGCCTGTGGAGTGAAGCCCTTTTAGCGAACAGGAATGAATGACTTCCGTGTTTCATGGTTCCGATTTCGCGCAAAATTTCCGTTAGACGACGCCCAGAAGCTTCTTTTTGCAGGGATTTCCTCGGAAATTATAAAAAATTGGCGGATTGAGGCAGGAATTCGGGCAGCACAGCAAGAATACCATACAGAACGCGCCAAAAGCGGTATGTTTTGGGGGCTAAGCTCCTCTACCGCGCCAATACTTATTTCTTTGTATATTGGGAGGATTATAATTTATGAACAAGACAGATCTGATCAACAACATTTCCACGAAAAGCGGTTTGACTAAAAAAGACGTGGAGTCCGTTCTGAACGGTTTCCTGGGTGAAATTGAGGAAGCTCTGGCAAGCGGTGAAAAAGTTCAGCTGATCGGCTTCGGCACTTTTGAAACCCGCAAGCGTTCCGGTCGTACAGGCCGCAACCCGCAAACCGGCAAAACCATCGAAATTCCGGAATCCAACGTTCCTGCTTTCAAAGCGGGCAACAAGCTTAAAGAAGCCGTAAAATAAGATGCGCGTCGACAAATTCCTTAAGGTATCAAGGTTAATTAAGCGGCGTACCGTTGCGAAGGACGTCTCCGATCAGGGAAGGGTCCTCATTAACGGCAGGGAAGCCAAGCCCAGCAGTACGGTCAAGGTGGGCGATGAGATCACCGTCCAGTTCGGCCAGAAGCTGGTCACCGTGAAGGTGGAGCGGCTTGCCGAAACGACCCGCAAGGACGAGGCGAACAGCCTGTACACCTTGGTCAAGGAAGAACCGATCGCCAAAGATAACGGTTTGAACTGGTAAGCGGGCATTCCAGAAGGCATATACACAGCAGCACATTAGAGGCATCTTCCGATCACGATCGGGGGATGCCTTTTTAGCTTGGCACGATGCTCAGATCATGCTTAAAGTTCCTCCGTTTCACCCGGCAGGGCTGGTTCTAAACCCCGAAACCGCTCCATAAGCTATTGTTAAGAAGGAGGGGTACATGCCATGATCGAGCAAGCGAAAAACAAGCAGCATGAATTGCATATGCTGAATCGCAAGCAGCTGCACCTGACGGGGGTAAACAATGTGGAGAGTTTTGACAGCGAGGAGTTTCTGCTCCAAACCGAGCTAGGGCACCTGACCATCAAAGGCCAGAATTTACATATTAAAAATTTAAACCTGGAAGAAGGCCTGCTCTCGATCGAGGGTCACGTGAATTCCCTGGTTTATTTGGATCCCGGTTCGCACAGCAAAAACAAAGGAATGCTCGGCAAGCTGTTTAAATGAGTCCACAGATTCAATGGATTACCCTGCTGTGGATGCTGTTCTCGGGAGCGGCGTTGGGGGTGGCCTATGACAGTTACCGGGTGCTGTCGGGCCAGCTCCACTTTCCGAAATGGACCCTTCATGTATTGGACGTGCTGTACTGGAGCGCTGCGGCCCTGTTTGTGTTTCGGATGCTGTATATCAGCAATTACGGCCAGCTTCGGTTTTATGTATTTGTGGGACTCTTTATTGGGGTATGGTTATATTTTTTAATCTTGAGTGTTACAACCCAGCGTTTTGTGGTAATGTTAATAAGGACAGTACGTTACGTGATTGATGTGGTCAAGCGTTTGTTTCGAGCGCTCGTCTGGGCTCCGATCCGTGCGATCTTGAAACTGTTGAAGTGGATTGCCGTCATGCTCGGCAGCCTCCTGATGTTTCTTCTCCACGTGATCCTGCGCTGTCTCACGCCTTTCTGGAAGCTGCTTCAATGGATGCTCCGCCCCATCACCTCCCGTCTGAAGATGCCCGAGTGGTTCAGGAAGTTTCTCACCGCAGCTGCAGAGCTGTGGAAGCGATGGTTCTCCAAGGAGTAGACAAGGCTTAGGAACGGCCTGTTACGCAACGATTTCCGTATTTGTAAAGAGGAGGCATTCATGGGAAAATACGCTGCATCACCAGCCCAAACCCGTCCGCAGACTACACAAAAGAATGACAAACAGCCTGCCGGTCATCATGCTGGCGCACGGAGGCGGATTTTTTTATGGCTGACTTTCATGATTCTGTTTATGGGGTGGGCAGGTTATACCTTTATTGACCAGAATTCGCAAATTGCGGACAAGAGTTCCGAGCTGTCGAAGAAGCTGAAGTTGGAGGCACAGACCACACAGACGAAGGCACAGCTCGAGCGGGATGTGAAACGGCTGAACGATCCGGAGTATATCGGACAGTTGGCAAGGAAAAATTATGGTCTGTATTTGCCGGGGGAAACCCCGATTCATGCGGAATCCACCAGCCCTTAATATAGGCGCTGAAGTGGGTTATTACTCAGTTGACCTGGGTTTACGCTTTATGTATAATCAAATCACCACAGCCAAGGTTTTATTAAATCTTGTTGTATATTTTTAAGGGAGGATCATTTTATTCTATGGCAATCGAAGTGGGCACCAAGTTAGAAGGCAAGGTGACAGGCATAACGCATTTTGGAGCATTTGTGGATCTGTCAGGAGGTGTCACGGGTCTCGTTCACATCTCGGAAATCGCCGATAATTACGTCAAGGATGTTAACGATCACCTGAAGATCAATGATGTTGTGACAGTGAAGGTGATCAATGTCGATAAGGACGGCAAGATCGGGCTTTCCATCAAACAAGCTGTTGATAAGCCGGCATCCGAAGCTCGGCCTCCAAGAGGACCAAGACCGGAACGTACTGGTGGAGGCGGCGGAGACCGTTTTGGCGGTGGTGGAGGTTACAATCGTGAACGTGGCGGGCGTCCGTTTAAGCCTGCGGCCAACAAGACTTCATTCGAGGATAAAATGTCTCGTTTCCTAAAAGACAGCGAGGAGCGCATATCGTCGATCAAGAAGAACACGGAATCCAAGCGCGGAGGCCGTGGCGCGAAACGCATGTAATTTTTACTAACAGATTAGAGCATACGATAACCGTATGAAGCAGATAACCGTAGAGGGCATCAAGCCTTCTGCGGTTTTTTTGTTTTTGCTGCGGGCCAGGCGCTGTTCTGCAGTCTTCTTCCCATCAAGGGCGGCATTCGGTAATTTTGTCGTTCTGCAAGAAATTACCGACAGCATCCAACGCCATTCCAGCTATCTCTGTCGCAATCGCTAGCCGAAGCGGTGATTTTATTCGGGAGATTCCCCCGGATCGAACCCGCTGGAAACGGGCTGGAAGTGTTGGGGGACAACCAGTCGACCCTGATTTCCGATCATTCGGGAACGCAGGCTTTTTTGTCGGAAATTTCTTGGTCGCTTGTCCGCTGTTCTGACAAACTTTCATGTTTCACCGGTTCTATAATGGGTACCAACAAATCCTACGAAATGGTGGTGCCAAGATCATGGAAAAATGGAATGTGATGGACGTGCCTGTCATGAAATCGGCAAAGGGGGAAGCGGTCGTGGACGGAATGAGCTGGTCGGAACGGATCCGGAACATGTCGGCCGTGCAGCGGCCGATGCAGTTCCTCGCAGCAAAGAAGTGGATGCTGCTGCTGACTTTTATGGGCTTCTTACTCGGAAAAGCCATGATACTGGACGAGCTGTCGCCGTTTGCGGTCGCCTTTTTTGCAGTCATCGCCTTCATGCGCCGGGATTACATCCTGCCGGTGGGGATGGCCGTAATCCTGGGCTCCCTGTTTGCTCCGTTTCCGGCACCGCTGATTATCGCCGCTGAGCTCATCATCTTCCACCTGATGTATAAAGGGCTGAACGCCTTTGACCACGCCGAGTTATCCTACGCGCCGCTGATGGTGTTCGTCTCCGCCTTCTGCGTCAAAATATTCATGGTGCTGATCGGTCCGCCGTTTACATGGTATGCCCTGATGATGACCGCGGTCGATGCCGTACTCAGCTTTGTGCTGACGCTCGTGTTTATCCAGGCGATTCCGGTGTTTACGTACAGGAAAAAGAACTACCAGCTGAAAAACGAAGAAATTCTATGCTTGATTATCCTGCTTGCTTCCGTCATGACAGGTGCGGTGGGGTGGAGCGTATATAATTTGTCCGTGGAGCATGTCCTCTCCAGGTACCTGATCCTGGTGTTTGCGCTGGTCGGCGGGGCGCCGCTCGGGGCTTCGGTCGGCGTCGTAACCGGGTTGATTCTGAGCTTGGCGGATATATCGGCCATTTATCAGATGAGCCTGCTCGCTTTTTCCGGGATGCTCGCCGGAATGCTGCGGGAAGGGCGGAAAGGGGCCGTATCCATCGGCATGCTGCTGGGCTCTTCCATTTTGTCCATCTATTTCAGCGGTCCGGGCGACGTCATGCAGTCCACCTGGGAAACCTGTATCGCCATCGGACTGTTTCTGCTGACCCCGAAAGCGATGATTGCGGTGATCTCCAAGTATGTGCCGGGGACGACGGATCACAGCAAATCGCAGCATGAGTATGCCAAGCGGGTAAGGGATTTGACCGCCGAGCGGGTGACCCAATTCTCGCAGGTGTTCCGTCAGCTGTCCCAGAGCTTCGGCCAGGTGTCCGGCACGGAGGAGGTGAGCAAGCGGAACGAAGATATGGACCATTTTATGAATGCTGTGACGGAAGGGGCGTGTGCGAACTGTTTCAAGAAAAACCATTGCTGGGACGCGAAGTTCTATCAAACCTATAAATATATGACCGACGTGATGACTTCGGTGGAGGAGAATCCGGAGATGTCGGCTGAGGACGTTCCGGAGGAATGGAAGAGAATGTGCGCCAAAACCGGCGACGTTGTGGATGTCATGAAGCAGCAGTATCATCTCTACCAACATGATATGCAGTGGAAACGGCAAATATACGATAGCCGTCAATTGGTCGCCGAGCAATTATCGGGCGTATCCCAGGTGATGGAGGACCTGGCTAAGGAAATTCAGCGGGAAGGACAAGCGATGTACCGGCAGGAGGAGCAAATCCGGGACGCTTTGGAGAAGCTGGGACTGTCGATCCAGGGGATCGAAATCATTAGTCTGGATCCCGGACATGTGGAAATCGAAATTGTGCATGCGTATACAAGGGGGTACGATGAATGCCGTAAAATTATTGCGCCGCTGCTCTCCGATATATTGGACGAGCATGTGGCCGTGCTGAATGAAACGTTCAGCAGCACCAAAGACGGGCTTGCGACCGTGATGTTCGGGTCGGCCAAAACGTTTGAAATTACGACGGGGGTGGCCGGGGCCGCCAAAGGAGGAGATCTGCTGTCAGGCGACAGCTTTAGTACGGTTGAGCTAGGCAACGGCACTTTCGCCGTGGCGCTGAGCGACGGAATGGGCAACGGAGAGCGGGCGAGGCTGGAGAGCAGCACCGCGCTGAACATTTTGGAGCAGCTGCTGCAGTCGGGCATGGATGAGAAACTGGCGATCAAATCGGTGAATTCCATTCTAATGCTGAGATCCCCGGAGGAGATTTATGCGACAGTGGATATGGCGTTGATTGATCAATATACAGCGGAAACGACGTTTATGAAAATCGGCTCCGCCCCAAGCTTTATCAAACGGGGCAATGAAGTGATTCCCGTCTCGGCCAGCAACCTGCCGATCGGCATTATTCAGGATATTGAGGTGGATCTGGTCACCTTGAAGCTGCAAGCAGGGGATATCGTTATCATGATGACGGACGGCATCTATGATGCGCCGGGTTACGCCGTGAACAAGGAATTGTGGATGAAGCGGATGCTGCAGGAGATTGAAAGTAACGACCCGCAGCATATTGCCGACTGCCTGCTCGAGAAAGTGATTCGTTACCAGCAAAATCAAATTCATGACGACATGACCGTCGTTGTAGGAAAGGTAGAGCATTACCAGCCGGAGTGGGCTACCCTGCATGTGCCGGGCGTCGACCGCATGGAGCGGCCGCGCACGGTCAGCTGACCGCATTGCCGGATCATGATCGGAGGTGAATATGTAAAACTAGTTGTTATCCGTCCCATTGCCCGGGAAATGGGATGGAGAGGCCGGGCAGCCGTTTGAATCTCTCAAAAGTGGAAATACTAGAACCTAAAGGGTGATAGACACTTTTGGGAGGAATGATGCCATCATGAAACAAATTTTATTAATTACGGACGGTTGTTCCAATGTCGGAGCAAGCCCGGTCATGGCCGCGGCTCATGCGCTGCAGGAAGGAATTACGGTAAATGTCGCCGGTGTGATCGATTACGGAACGATTGGGGAGCTTGGCAGCTTGGAAATTGCTGAAATTGCCAAGGCCGGCGGGGGGGTGAGCCGCATCGTGGGGACCAGGCAGCTGGCTCAAACGATGCAGATGATGACACGCAAAACGGTGGTTCAGACGATACAGCAGGCGGTTAATAAGGAGTTAAAGACGATTTTGGGGGACGGATCCCTGGAGGAGCTTCCGCCTCAGCAGCGGTCTCAGGTGGTTCAAGTCGTGGATGAGCTGACCGAAACGACACCGCTTCAAGTTGCCCTGTTGATTGATGCCAGTGCCAGTATGAAGCCGAAGCTGGCTGCGGTCGAGGACGCCATTCGGGATTTGATGCTCAGCCTGCAGGCCAGGGAAGGCCTAAGTGAACTGGCTGTATTCCATTTTCCCGGACGGAACAGCGGAGAGGACGCCGTCATGGACTCCGACTGGATCCAGGATCTTGCCGGAGTGCGCAACTTGTTCCAACGAATCCAAATGAAAGGGGCCACGCCAACCGGACCGGCGATTCTGAAGGTGATTGATTTCTTCCGTTATGGTACACTAGACGGACAAACCTGGCGGGGAAATGACGGAGAAGGAGAAGGGATGCTCGGTGACTACGTCGTCTAGACCGGCATATCCGGCCGGAACGGTAATTACGGGAAAATGGCATAATAACCGCTTTGTGATCCGGCGAGTGCTTGGACAGGGCGGCAATGGCATCGTATACCTCGTTCACAAGGCCGGATACCGGAATTTGTACGCGCTGAAAATGGGGTATGACACGCTGGATCTGCAGTCGGAGATCAATGTGCTGACCTCATTGCAGTCACAGAGCAGGCGCCAGGACGGACTGAAGGGGAGCTTCAAAACTCCGTTTCTGCTGGAAGTGGATGATTTTACGGGGATGGGTAAAGAAGTGCCATTCTACGTGATGCGTTATATTGAGGGGAATCCGATCCATCATTTTATCCGCCGGCGGGGCGAGGAATGGGTTGGAATTACAGGGCTGCGGCTGCTCGAAAAGCTGACCGGCCTGCATCGGCTCGGGTTCATATTCGGAGACCTTAAGCCCGACAATGTCATGGTATCGGATTATGGGCAGGTGGAATTGATCGATTATGGCGGCGTCAGTAAAATTGGACGCAGCGTCAAGCAGTTCACGGAGTGGTATGACCGGGGTTACTGGAATGCCGGCAGCCGCAGCAGTGATGAAGCTTACGACTTGTTCGCTTTTGCCGTGCTGATAATCCAGCTTCTGAATGAAGAGGGACTGAAGGCGGCCTGCGCCCAGCTGCTTCCGCAGACGCGGAACCGTTCAGAGCTGCTCAATCTGATTGGCCGGAGCCCGAGGCTGAAGCCGTATGCCCAATGGCTGCGCAAAGCAATCCAAGGTGAGTTTTCAGGGTCCAGGGAGGCGCTGGCCGCGTGGAAACAGCAAATTTATGCACCGGCCATTTCCGGCAGAGCCCCGGGCAAGACGCCGAGGTGGCTGATCAATACGTTTGCCTTCTCAGTCATTATGCTGGGAGCTGCGGTGTACTTTGTATTTTTTAAATGAGCAACACCAGATCGGTGAGCTGTATAATAGAAGATATTGATACATAGGCATGAATGCGAGAAAAAAGGAGAACATGGATGGAGAGCAGGCAGAAGTTCAGCACAATTAAAGAGCAAGTGCTCCGCACGGCGGAAGAGCACCGCTTATGGTCTCCCCATGACACCCTCGTAGTCGCAGTATCCGGAGGTCCGGACTCTGTGGCTCTTTTGCATGTTCTGAAGGACATTTCCGAAACGGCGGTCCCCCTTAACCTCATTTGTGCCCACGCTCACCATGGGCTGCGGGCGGAAGCGGATGAGGAAGCCGAACTGGTCCGGCGGCTGGCCGCGGAATTAGGCATCCGGTTTGAGATGGCCAGAGTCGACGTACCCTCTTATATGAAGGAGAGCGGCAAGGGGGTGGAGGAGGCGGCCCGGTTCAAGCGCTATGAATTTTTGTTTGAAACGGCGCAGGCGTGCGGCGCCAACACTATCGCTTTGGCCCATCACGCCGACGATCAGGCGGAGACGGTGCTGATGCATTTGCTGCGCGGAAGCGGGCCGGGGGGGCTCCGGGGAATCCGGTTCAAAAGACGGGAAAAAAATGTGGAACTTATCCGCCCTTTCTTACGTATATACAAAACAGACCTCGTGGATATGTGTGAGCAGAATGGTTATCCTTACGCTGTCGACCAGACCAACTTCCAGACCGAGTACAGACGGAATGCAATCCGTCTGGATGTCCTGCCTTATTTAGGGCAATATAATAGTCGGATTGTTCAATCGATCAATCAGATGGCTGACATTATCGGCCCGGAAGACGACTTCGTGGAACAGGCAGCGGTGAACGCATACCGCGAACTGGTACAGTGTAATCATGGAAGGCACGCTTTTCGGGCGCCTTCCTTTTTGGCCTTACATGTCGCTTTACAACGGAGGTTGATTAAACTAATATTAAATTATCTGTCGCCGGGTTCCGAAAACACCGATTATCACAAGATCGAAACCATTCGGCACGGGATTCACCAGAAAGACAGCACAACATGGCACCTGGACCTGGGCTGCGGCCTGGTCTGCATACGCGAATACGATTGGATAACGTTTATGCACGGGATGCCGGAGAAGATGATTGGCTATACATATCGGTTGGATGCAATCGTCCCGGAGTTGTGGTTGGAAGAAATAAGGAAAGTCCTGAGAATGGCGGAGCATACGCCTGAAGTAAATCAATTGTCCAAGATGGCGTTAGACGGTCATCAAGCGGTTTTTGACGCCGATGAGCTGCAGTTTCCGCTCACGATCCGTTCAAGACAGCCTGGGGACACAATGAGAATCATGGGATTAAACGGAAGCAAAAAGGTAAAAGATATTTTCATTGACGCGAAGATACCTCCATCCATGCGCTCCCGCATACCGGTTCTTGTTGACGGTTCAGGCAGCATCGTATGGATCCCGGGTGTAAGGCGTTCGATTCATGCCGCTGTAGGTGCGCATACATCGACGGTGCTTCACTTTTCCCTGGAGGATGCGGGGAATGCGGAGTAACTGTAATGGTCATTGTTAGGCTTTCATAGTATAACGTAGGAGGTTCGCTCAGTTGCAAAACGATATTCAAGAAGTTCTGATCAGCGAAGAAGAAATCCAGAAGAAAATTAAGGAACTCGGTGCCGAGCTGAGCTCGGTATATGAGGGTCGCAACCCTCTTGTGATTTGTGTACTCAAAGGCGCGTTTATTTTTATGGCGGATTTGGTTAAAAATATGACAGTACCTATGGAACTCGATTTCATGGCCGTATCCAGTTACGGGGCGCAGACCAAGTCTTCGGGCGTTGTCAAAATCATCAAGGATTTGGATGTCCCGGTTGAAGGACGTGACGTGCTGATTGTCGAAGATATCATCGACAGCGGTCTCACGCTGAGCCATCTGATTGAGCTGCTCAAGAGCCGCAACGCCAAATCGACGTGCGTGGTTACGCTCTTTGACAAACCTGCCCGCCGAACTGTGAAGCTCGAGGCGGATTATACCGGATTCGTACTCCCTGACGCGTTTGTTGTCGGATACGGTCTGGATTACGCTGAGCATTACCGGAACCTGCCCTACATCGGGATCTTGAAACCGGAAATCTATACCCACTAATTGCGCTACTCAAGCCCATGAGCTTAAGCACGCTCATGCCTTTACCACCTCTATTTGAGATGGTTAGACAGGCTATGGTAAAATAATTAAAGTGTTTTGAGAGGAGGTAGGGGATGAATCGGTTCATCCGGAATTCTGGTTTTTATTTGATTCTTTTTTTAGTTGTGGTGGGCATAGTCCAGTTTGTCAGCAACAGCGGTGAATCTGCTGACAGCCCTAGATACGATCAATTGCGCCAGCAAATCGCTGCTGGTAACGTATCGGAAATTACGGTTCAATTCGACGGTTACGCCTATCTGGTAACCGGTAAATATAAGAATAAACCGGCCGACGTTAAATCAGAGAATTTCTCGACCTACACTCCGGCTACAGATGCTGCAATCGATGAGTTGGTAGCTGCCAGTGACAAAACCGGCATGAAATTCACCCAGAAGAAAATGGAAGGCGAAAGCGTCTGGCTGACGCTGCTCTCCTCCCTGATTCCTTTGGTTATTATGTTTATTCTCTTCTTCTTCCTGTTCAATCAAGCGCAGGGAGGCGGGGGCAAGGTTATGAACTTCGGCAAGAGCCGCGCCCGTCTATATAATGAAGAGAAGAAAAGGGTTACCTTCGAGGATGTTGCGGGAGCCGACGAAGAGAAGCAGGAGCTTGTCGAAGTCGTTGAATTCCTGAAGGATCCGCGGAAGTTTGCCGCGGTAGGTGCCCGTATTCCTAAAGGGGTTCTCCTCGTAGGCCCTCCAGGTACAGGTAAGACCCTTCTCGCCCGTGCCGTAGCGGGTGAAGCCGGAGTTCCGTTCTTCAGTATTTCCGGTTCGGACTTCGTGGAAATGTTCGTCGGTGTCGGTGCATCCCGTGTGCGTGACTTGTTCGAGAATGCCAAGAAGAACGCACCATGTATTATCTTCATTGACGAGATTGACGCCGTAGGTCGTCAGCGCGGTGCCGGACTCGGCGGCGGGCATGATGAGCGCGAGCAGACGCTGAACCAGCTCCTCGTAGAGATGGACGGTTTCGGCGGCAACGAAGGCATCATCATCGTGGCTGCAACGAACCGTGCCGACATCCTCGACCCTGCGCTTCTGCGCCCAGGCCGTTTTGACCGTCAAATTACGGTCGATCGTCCGGACGTGAAAGGCCGCGAGGCAGTACTGAAGGTTCACGCACGCAACAAGCCGCTGACCAAAGACGTCAAGCTGGATGTTGTAGCTAAACGTACGACAGGTTTTACCGGCGCCGAGCTGGAGAACCTGATGAACGAAGCGGCACTGCTTGCCGCACGCCGTAATCGTAAAGACATCTCCATGAGAGAGGTCGATGAAGCGATTGACCGTGTTATCGTCGGTACGGAGAAGCGCAGCCGCGTGATCAGTGACCGGGAGAAACGGATTGTCGCCTACCACGAAGCAGGCCACACGATCGTGGGCTACTTCCTGGAGCATGCCGATATGGTGCACAAGGTAACGATCATTCCGCGTGGACGCGCCGGAGGATATGTGATCATGATGCCGAAGGAAGACCGGATGCTGGTAACCAAGCAGGAGCTGCTTGATAAAGTAACGGGTCTCCTGGGCGGCCGGGTTTCCGAGGAACTGTTTATCGGTGAAATCGGAACCGGTGCATACAGTGACTTCCAGCAGGCTACGGGTATCGTCCGCAGCATGATTATGGAATACGGTATGAGCGAGAAGCTTGGACCGCTTCAATTCGGGTCCACGCAAGGTCAGGTATTCCTGGGCCGCGACCTCGGTCACGAGCAGAACTACAGTGATTCGATCGCTTACGAGATCGACCAGGAAATGCAACGCATGACAAACGAGTCTTACGAGCGGGCGAAAGAACTGCTGACCAAGTACTCGAAAGAGGTTCACCTCATCGCCAACACGCTGCTTGAGAAGGAAACGCTGGAGCTTGATCAAATCAAGGAATTGATCGAGCAGGGTTATCTTTCCGAAGACGGTCCGAAAGAGGGCGGAGATGGTGAAGGTTCTTCCGAAAGCGGTGCCCCAGTGATCGACAACGTCGGTGACGTGCGTGTACGCATTCAGGGCAAGGATAATACCAGCCTGCCAACGGAAGAAATTCCGAACGATGTTCCATCCAACTTGCCGAATGACCCGCCTAGCGATATCAACACGGATACACCGGGCGACATTCCAAATAACAATGATGGGACGAATGAGAATCCAGGTTCGGGCAACGGCGGAACACCGCCGGAATCCAGATCCTAATCCCAATGCAACAACAGCCCGGAGACGGTTAGCCGTCCCCGGGTTTTTTGTGTCGTTTGCCAGGAAATAAGAGCGGCGGCCATTTGGGGTGTTCAAGCATTGAAGCCGATAGCGTTCCGCCTTAACTCTGTCGCACCAGTTAATTTTTTTTTGAGGCATAGTAGCGATAGGGGCGGCTGCAAGCTCCAAACAGAAGCGAGGCGGCCTAATCGGACGGAATCGAGCGGGAAGCTTTGTTTTCTTTCGGCTAGATAGCATATAAAGATCATTTTAGTCAATTGACAGTATCGTGAACCTTGTGTAAATTAGTTGATAAACAAGATGGTCTCGAGGTTGCAACGGGCAACTTTGGGAGAATTTTCACAAACTATTCATGATGTTATGAGGTTATGAAGCCATCAACCGGGTAAAATCATGGGATTTCAGAGGGAGTGGGTTACTGGTGGAAGCTCTGGCACTGGAGCATAAGCAGGAACAAAAGCGGGAACTGACGGAGAAGCTGCTTAAGCTGAAGAAGGAAAGAAACGCCATTATTTTGGCGCATTATTATCAAAGGGATGAAATTCAGGAAGTAGCGGATTTCCGTGGTGATTCCTTCCTGCTTGCCCAGAAAGCGGCTCAAACCGATGCGGAAGTCATCGTCTTCTGCGGCGTTCATTTTATGGGTGAAAGCGCTAAGATTCTGGCTCCGAACAAAACGGTGCTGATTCCGGATGAGCGTGCAGGCTGTCCAATGGCCGATATGGTCAACGTGGACGGACTCCGCAAACTGAAAGCGCAGCATCCTAACGCCAAAGTGGTTACGTATATCAACTCTTCGGCAGAGATCAAGGCGGAAACGGATATTTGCTGTACCTCTTCCAATGCGGTAAAAGTGATTCAATCGGTCGATTCCGATGAGATCATCTGGGTACCGGACAAAAATTTGGGTCACTATGTGCAGCAGCATACCGACAAGAAGCTCATCATTTGGGAAGGGTACTGCAATACGCATGATATGCTGACGGTAAAAGACGTTGTGGAGATGAGAGCCAAATATCCCGACGCCGAGTTTGTCGTACACCCGGAATGCCGTCCGGAGGTCGTGGCTATGGGCGATTTCGTCGGCAGCACTACGGCAATTTTGGAATACTGCAAAAAATCAAGCAGCAAACAGTTTATCGTCGGAACCGAAGACGGTACCGGATACCAGCTTCGTCTCGACAGCCCGGATAAGGAGTTTCATTTCGCCACCAAGTTTTTGGTATGCCCGAACATGAAGGTGAACAATCTGAAAAAACTGGTGAAGTGTCTGGAAACCATGAAGCCGCAAATCTACGTGCCGCCGGTTGTTGCAGATAAAGCCAGAACTTCTTTAGAGCGCATGTTACAAGTACAGTAGCATGCGCTACTCTTTCTCTTAAGACAGGTGAACAGGCACATGATTCCACAATATCTGGTTGACTTTGATCTGCAGACTTTGCCCCGGACCAAGACGGATGTCATCGTCATCGGCTCGGGCATAGCCGGACTGTTTACGGCGATTCAGGCAAGCCAGGACCGGCACGTCATCATGATCACGAAAAAGGCACTGCTCGAAAGCAACACCCGGTACGCCCAAGGGGGGATTGCCGCGGTCATTTCGGAGGACGATTCCCCACAGTATCACCGGCAGGATACGCTGATGGCAGGGGCAGGGCTGTGTTCATCCTCCTCGGTGGACCTCTTGGTCAATGAAGGCCCTGAGGGCGTCAAGGAGCTGATCCGGCTCGGCACAACGTTTGACCTGGAGAACGGGGAGCTTGCCCTGACCCAGGAAGGCGCGCACAGCCACCGGCGGATTTTGCATGCCAACGGGGACGCGACCGGCTACGAAATTGTCAGAGCCCTGGCGGAGAAGGTTGCGGAGCATGATCATATTGAGGTATGGGAGCATCACTTTGTAATAGACGTTATTACAGAAGACGGCGAGTGCAAGGGAGCACTGGTTCAGCGTCCCGACGGGCAGCGGATCTTTGTGCAGGCGAACGCGACCGTGCTTTGTTCCGGCGGCGCGGGACAGCTCTACCGGTATACCACCAATCCGGAAGTGGCCACGGCCGATGGTGTGGCGATTGCCTATCGGGCGGGGGCTGAGGTACGGGATATGGAGTTTATCCAGTTTCACCCGACGGCTCTCTGTTATCCGGGTGCTCCGAGGTTTTTAATCTCCGAGGCGGTTCGGGGCGAAGGCGCCGTTCTGCGGAATATTAAAGGCGAACGTTTTATGGAAAAATACCATGAGCTGCTCGAATTGGCGCCACGCGACATTGTCGCCCGGGCGATCCTCAGCGAAATGGAAGAAACGAAATCCACCTTCGTCTATTTGGATATTACCCATGAGCCGGAGGATATGCTTAAGCATCGGTTTCCGACCATTTACGAAACGTGCATGACTTACGGATTGGATATGTCGACGGACTGGATTCCAGTGGCTCCGGCTGCGCATTATATGATGGGCGGCGTCAAAACGGACCTGAATGGTGAGAGCAGCATCAAGCGGCTGTTTGCCTGCGGCGAAGTGTCCTCGACCGGCGTGCACGGCGCCAACCGATTGGCCAGTAACTCGCTCTCCGAAGCGATCGTGTTTGGACGGCGTATTGTGAACCGCCTGCAGGAACTGTCCCCGCTGGACTGGGAACCCAAAGATATTCGGGTCGATGAGGGGCGCCTTGAATCGCCAAGGCAGGCCATTGTAGAGCGTCGGCTCAAGCTTCAGAAGGTGATGGTGCGGTACGTTGGACTGCGCCGGAACAAGACGCTGCTGTTGAAGGGGCTGGATGAACTGAAGCGCCAGCTGCCGATTTTCCAGTCCGGACTGAGCAAGCGTGAGGAATTTGAATTTGCCAACATGCTGACCAGCAGTCTGCTGGTGACCAGCGCGGCATTGTCCCGGGAAGAGAGCCGTGGGGCGCATTACCGCGAAGACTTCCCCCTGCGGGATGACGAAGGCTGGCGCAAGCATCTGCTGCAGCGGCGGGATCAAGAAATAGTGGAGGAAATCAGCGATGACGTTTAACGGATATGATGAAAGTCTTGTGGAATCCATCCGGCTGTGGCTGAGAGAGGACGTCGGATCGGGAGATGTGACGACGCTGTCGACCATCCCGACAGGACATGAATCCAAGGGAATCATTCATGCCAAGGAAGATGGCGTGGTAGCCGGACTTCCCGTATCGGAGCTTGTGTTTCAAGTCGTGGACCCGGCGCTCACGTTCACGCCTCAAGTATCGGAAGGCGATTTCGTAAAGAAGGGAACGGTACTCGCTGTCGTGGAAGGCAGCACGCACCGGATTTTGACGGGGGAGCGGCTGGCCTTGAATTTGCTGCAGCGCCTGTCAGGCATTGCGACGCGGACACGTTCGTTCGTGGATGCGCTGGAAGGCCTGCCTACCCGCTTGGTCGATACCCGGAAGACGACGCCGGGACACCGCATGCTGGAGAAATACGCGGTCCGCGTCGGCGGGGGAGCCAACCACCGCTTCGGGCTGTATGATGCTGTGATGATCAAGGACAACCATATTAAAGGCGCCGGCGGAATCCGCAAGGCCGTGGAGCGTGCCCGGGCGTTTATTCCTCATACGATGACCATCGAAGTGGAGACGGAATCGCTTGAGCAGGTCGAGGAAGCGCTGGAAGCCGGTGCAGACATCATCATGCTGGATAACATGAGCCAGGATCTGATGAAAGAGGCCGTCCGGCGTATTAAGGCCAAGTCCCCGCATGTGACTGTGGAGGCCTCCGGCAACGTGTCTTTGAAGACTGTGAAGGGGATCGCGGTCTGCGGTGTCGACGTCATTTCGGTCGGCAGACTGACGTATTCCTTCGACAGCCTGGACATCAGCCTTGATCTCAATGCGGTGAAGGAGGGATAGCCCCCGTGATTCTGGTGATCGACATCGGGAATACGAACATCGTCCTAGGGATATACAGAAACCGGGAGCTATTGCATCATTTCCGTCTCAGCACGGTCAATCATTCCACGCCGGACGAGTACGGCATTATGTTCCGGAACATGTTTCAGATGTCCGGGATCCCGGTCAGCGATATTGAGGGCGTGATCATTTCTTCGGTGGTACCGCCTATGGTCCATGTCATTGAGGAGATGTGCCAAAAATATATCCACCATTCGCCGCTCATCGTCGGACCGGGGATTAAAACCGGGCTCAATCTGCGTTACGAAAATCCGCGCGAGGTCGGGGCTGACCGGATCGCCAACGCCGTTGCCGCCGTGGAGAAGTACCAGGGCCCGCTCGTCGTGATCGACTTTGGCACGGCTACCACATTTGACTGCATCGATCCCAAAGGCGCCTATCTCGGCGGCCTGATCGTGCCGGGCATCGGCATTGCGACCGAAGCGCTGTATCAGCGCGCATCGAAGCTGCCTCGGATTGAGCTGGAGAAGCCCAAAAAGGTCATCGGACGAAATACAGTCCATGCGATGCAGGCAGGCATTATTTTCGGATACGCCGGGCAGGTTGAAGGCATTGTAGAGCGGATTCGCGGCGAGATGCAGGTGCCCTCCCTGAAAGTGGTCGCAACGGGCGGACTGGCGGATCTGATCGCCAGCGAAACGAAGGTCATCCAGGAAGTGAATCCGCTGCTGACGCTCGACGGTCTCCGGATTATTTATGAGCGCAACCGCTGAATTGCCAGAAAGATCAACCGGATCACCAAAAAGGCCTGTTTTGCGGTAAAATAGATAGATAAGGGCAGAGCCTTCCCGGCTCATCCAATAAAGGAGGCAGTACACATAATGGAAAACAAACAGGACCGCCTCATCCGGGGCACGGCCATGAACGGACGTGTCCGGGCTTTCGCGGTGAGAACGACGGCTCTCGTGGAGGAGCTTCGCAGAAGGCATGATACGTGGCCTACCGCCACAGCGGCGCTGGGACGCACGCTGACAGCCGCTGGTATGATGGGCGCCATGCTGAAGGGCAAGGAAAAGCTGAGCATTCAAGTCAAGGGCGACGGACCGATCGGACAGATCGTCGTAGAAGCCAACTCCTTTGGCGAAGTGACGGGATACGTCACTAATCCGCATGTCCATTTGCCCAGCAACAGCCAGGGAAAACTCGACGTAGCCGGCGCGGTTGGCCGTGAGGGATACCTGCACGTAACTAAAGACCTGGGCCTCAAAGAGCCTTACCGCGGAAGCGTACCGATTATTTCGGGAGAGCTCGGAGAGGACTTTACGTATTATTTTGCCGTATCGGAGCAAACCCCTACTGCGGTTGGCCTGGGCGTACTCGTCGCTCCCGACAATTCCGTGCTCGTGGCCGGCGGCTTTATCATTCAGCTGCTTCCGGGCCTTTCCGATGAGGAAATCACGGCGATCGAGCAGGCGGTAAGCGCGATTCCGCCGGTAACCACCCTGCTGGACCAAGGGCTGGAGCTGGAGGATATGCTGAAGCAGCTGCTTCCCGATGTAGAGGTTCTCGAAGAGATGGACATCATGTTTCGCTGTCAGTGCTCCCGTGACCGGGTAGAGCAAACGTTGGTCAGCCTAGGCCAAGCGGAACTGGAGCGTTTGATCGAGGAAGATGGACAGGCGGAAGTGGTGTGCCATTTCTGCAATGAAGCGTATGATTTTGACAGGGAACAACTGCAGCAAATTCTTGAACAAGCCATGAAGTAAGGGGCGGGTTCGATGATATGATAACCAGACAGGAGAAGGGGCTGTGGGCCGCGGTCATTATTTTGGCAGCGGGCGTGTTGTTTATGGGGAGTCTGATTGTCATCCGTGGACTTAAACCGGCAGATGAGCCGTCACCGGCTGAAGACAAGCAAGCAGGGGCGGATGCGGTGGCGTCTTTTAACGGCAGCACCATTACGGAAAGCGATTGGGTCGAGGAGCTGAAACGGACGCACGGGGAGGAAGCATTGACGCAGATGCTGAATCACAAGGCGGTATATGCGGAAGCCCAGTCCCTAAAAATTAAGGTAACCCCGGAGGAAGTGACGGAGGAGATTAACCGGGAAATGCAGGGTTACGCTTCCCCGGACGACTATTATCGGGAGATGGCCGACCAGCTGAACCTGACTCCCGAGGAAATCCGGGCGGAAACCGAGTACCGTCTCACACTGCAAAAGATCGCAACCGCAGGAATTCGCATCACGGATGCGGAGGTACAGCGTTATATCGATCAGCATCAGGAGGAGTTTGCAGCCAAGAAGGCTTATCATCTTGCCTGGATTCAGACGGATACCGAAGATGAGGCGAATCGGGTGCTTGACCGCCTGCAGCAGGGAGAGGATTTCGGCACGCTGGCGGCAGCGTACTCCCTGGATGAATTTACACGCGATCAAGGCGGTGACCTGGGGACGGTGGAAGAGGATGATCCTTTTATTGCTCCGGAAGTACTGCAGACAGCCTCAACCCTGAAGCCAGGGGACGCAGCGGGTCCGGTACGGCTAAATGACGGATATGCGGTCGTCCAGCTGATCAGCGTGGAGAACGGCAGTACCAAGAGCAGCGAGGAGATCATTCGGGAGGCCCGCAAACAGCTTGCCTTAAGCGAGGCTGTCCCCCTTTCGCAGCTGGAAGAACAGTTGAGAAACAAATATGACGCCAAAATTTTGATCAAAATATCGCCATCCAAAGCATCCTGAAACGACAGAAGCGGCAGGCAAGATGATGAGCCCTGGCTTACATACGTTTTCAGGATGTTTTCTTTGTTTACAACCAGGCCTTACGTCCGGGTTCGTATTGACATTGAGGTGGAAGGTTGATAAGATGAAGGTATAAATACCTACTTATTTACTCGGATATAGTTTGATCCAAGCCAGCCAGATTCTCTTTCTAGAATTTTGTATACAGCAGTTATTCATCAAATTCATTATAAACAGGGAGGATTTACCTATGGCTAAGGTCGTCAACAACGTAACGGAATTAATCGGAGGAACACCCCTTGTCCGGCTGAACCGGCTTGCACCGGAAGACAGCGCGGAAATTTACTTGAAGCTGGAATATCAAAATCCGGGCTCCAGCGTTAAGGACCGGATTGCGATCAGCATCGTCGAACAAGCGGAGAAGGACGGCCTTCTGAAGCCTGGCGGTACGATTGTGGAAGCGACAAGCGGCAACACCGGTATCGGTCTGGCTATGGTAGCTGCAGCCAAAGGCTACAAAGCCGTGATCGTCATGCCTGAAACGATGAGCCTTGAGCGCCGCAACCTGCTTCGCGCCTACGGTGCAGAATTGGTTCTGACACCGGGAGCTGAAGGCATGAACGGTGCCGTTAAGAAAGCTGAGGAAATCGTGAAGGAAAATCCGGATTATTTCATGGCTGAGCAGTTCAAAAACCCGGCCAACGTGAAGATTCACCGCGAAACGACGGGTCCGGAAATTGTGGAAGCGATTGAATCCATCGGCGGCTCCCTCGACGCCTTCGTGGCAGGAATCGGAACGGGCGGAACGATTTCCGGTGCAGGCGAAGTGCTGAAGAACCGCTTCCCTGACATTAAGATCGTGGCTGTTGAGCCTGCGGCTTCTCCAATTCTGGCAGGAGGCAAACCAGGACCGCACAAAATTCAAGGTCTGGGCGCCAACTTTATTCCGGATATCCTTAACCGTGACATCTACGATGAAATCATTCACGTGGAGAACGACGAAGCCTTTGAAACGGCACGCCGTATCGCCAAAGAAGAAGGCGTCCTGTCCGGTATTTCTTCCGGCGCTGCCGTGTTTGCCGCACTTAAAGTGGCCAAAGAGCTCGGTAAAGGCAAACGTGTCGTGGTAGTCATCCCAAGTAACGGCGAACGCTATTTGAGCACACCGCTGTATAACTTTGAGGCGTAATTAGCGTCTTATACATTGTAAAAACTCTCGCCCCTGCTGCCGGTCTATCCGGCTGCAGGTTTTTTTTGTTCATGCAGCTGCTCATTGGCAGCCAAATCAGGCATCTTTTTGGAAAAGTCTTTTCAAACCTGCCGACTCCAAGTATACTGACAACCAATAGACAGGTCTTGTTACTAAAAGGGGATCAGAAAATGAAGAGAAACGAGAGCGGTTTGATCACCTTGGATCAATGGATGACTTGGGCCGCAGAGGGCATCACGATGTTTCCATATGTGCTGTCGTCCGGAGGATGGGACCGGCAGGAAGAAGAGGAGTTCCCGGCGGCTTGGACGTCAGCCTGGGAACAGGCTTCGCCCTATTCCTTCGTACTCGAGAGCGGTAAGGAGGGGCGGTATACCTACCTGGGGCTGCGGCCGGTGTCGGTTCTTCACGGAAAAGATCACGGTGGCGTCGTGACGCACCTGCTGAGCGGGGCAACTGAGAAGGTGGACGGAAGTCCGCTGCAGGTGCTGCAGCGGTGGATGGCGCCGTACCGGGCTCCCCAGCAGCCGGATCCAGATTTGCCGCCCCTTCTTGGAGGATGCGTTGGCTTTCTAGGATATGACATCGTTCGTTCCCTTGAATCTCTTCCATCCACCGCAGCCGATCTTCCGGCATTCCCGGATTATTTGTGGATGCGGATGGAAGAGTTGTGGGTGCATGATGCAGACAGACGGAAGGTGTACTGCACGGTCCATGTGCATTTTGATGCAGAAGGGCTGGACAGGGATCTGATCGGGCAAAGGCTGGGTGTGCTTTACGAAGAGGCTGCCGAGCGTGCCCGGTCCATGCAGTCGTTGTGGCTGTCCATGGTGAATCTGGACGACGGGATCCAGGCCGAAGCGGACCGGCGGCGAAAGCAGGCGGAGGAGCTGTCCCCCCGGATGGAGTGGCCGCAGCTGCGTACCGGATTCCCGCAGGAATCCTTTGAGCAGGCTGTGCGGGCCATCCAGCAGTACATTCGCGAAGGGGACGTCTTCCAGGTGAATCTGTCGCTCCGTCAGGAGCTAGACCTCCATTCGCCGCCGGAGCAGGCCTATGAATGGCTCCGCCTGCTGAACCCTTCCCCTTACATGGGGCTTCTGCGCTCTCCGGGATTCACGCTGGTCAGCGGCTCTCCGGAACTGCTGGTGAAGCTTCAGGGGGAGCGGATCAGCACCCGCCCGATCGCCGGCACGAGGCGCCGGGGGCTGACCCCGCAGGAGGATGCGGCCATGGCGGCCGAGCTGCTGGGCAGCGAGAAGGAGAGAGCCGAGCATATCATGCTGGTGGATCTCGAACGTAACGATCTGGGGAAGGTAGCGGCGTACGGCTCGGTGCACGTCCCGGAGCTGATGACAGTCGAGCATTACTCTCATGTGATGCATCTCGTTTCTCAGGTGGAAGGCCGGCTCGCTCCGGGCAAAGGCGTATACGACGTGATCGCCGCCTTTTTCCCGGGAGGAACCATCACGGGCGCCCCTAAGGTGAGGACGATGGAGATCATCGAGGAGCTGGAACCGGTAAGGCGCGGGCCATACACCGGCTCAATCGGCTGGATTGACTACAACGGCAATATGGAATTAAATATTATCATAAGAACGATGGCCGTCCTGGAAGGTACGGGATATATCCAGGCCGGGGCGGGAATCGTCATCGATTCCGACCCTTACCGGGAATACCGGGAATGCCAAAACAAGGCTAAAGGCATGATCCTGGCGGTTCTCGCAAGCGAAGAGGAATCCGCCGCCAAATCTGGGATAAGGGGATGAGCATATGATTTTGGTTATCGACAATTATGACTCTTTTACGTACAATCTGGTGCAGTATTTGGGGGAGCTCGGACAGGAAGTGAAGGTATACCGCAACGATGAAATTACCGTATCCGGCATTGAGGAGCTTGCACCCGACCATATTTTGATTTCCCCGGGTCCCTGCACGCCGAACGAGGCGGGAATCAGCCTGGAGACGATTGCGAATTTTAAAGGCAAAATCCCGATTTTCGGCGTATGCTTGGGTCATCAGGCCATTGGGCAGGCATTCGGCGGCAATGTCATCCGCGCTGAACGGCTGATGCACGGAAAAACATCGCCGATCCATCATCACGGCACCTCCGTGTTCGAAGGCCTTCCATCGCCATTTACGGCGACAAGATACCACTCGCTGCTGGTGGAGCGGGACAGTCTGCCGGACTGCCTGGAGATCACCGCAGAAACCGAGGAAGGCGAGATTATGGGACTGCGTCATAAGGAGTATCCAATTGAAGGCGTCCAGTTCCATCCGGAGTCGATCATCACCGATTACGGGCATCAAATACTGCGTAATTTCCTGAAGCAGACCGCAGGCGCCAAAGCATGAAGAAGATAGGATTGAACGGCGGGATCGTGGATGCCGCCGACGCCGTGGTACCTGTAATGGATCACGGCTTTTTATACGGAATGGGGCTGTTCGAGACGCTGCGGACATACCGCGGCCGGCCCTTTTTGCTGGAGAGGCACTTGAAGCGGATGGCAGAGGGCTGCCGGATGCTGGGCATTCCCTTTTCGCCGGAGGATGCCCTTGCGTCCATGCCCGGCTGGATTGAAGCCTTGATGAAGGCGAACGGCCTTGAGGAGGCTTACATTCGTTATACCGTCAGCGCTGGCGTTGATGTTCTCGGGCTTCCCGGGGAGGCGTACAGCCGCCCCAATCATGTTCTGCTTGTTAAGGCGCTGCCCGAGGCGCCGGAGAACCTCTACACCCAAGGAAAAGCCCTGCAGCTGCTGGACACGCGGCGCAACTCTCCCGAAGCTCCGATCCGCCTAAAGTCGCTCCATTACATGAACAACATTTTGGCGAAAAGGGAGCTGGTGGCTGTGAGCGACCCGCGTTCCCGCCAGGCGGAAGGCCTGATGCTCGATGAGCGCGGACATGTCAGCGAAGGCGTCGTCAGCAATGTGTTTTTTGTGAAAGAAGGGGAACTCTATACACCTGATGCATCCACCGGGCTGCTGCCTGGCATTACGCGCCAGGTTGTGCTTGAACTCGCCGGCGCGGCAGGCATCCGCTGCACGGAAGGCCTGTATACGTGGGAAGATCTGCTGGACGCAGATGAGGTGTTCGTGACCAGCTCCATCCAGGAGCTTGTGCCCGTTACGCTCCTGCTGGACAGGCAGGGAACGGGCACAACGGTGAGTCACGGCGCCGCCGGACCGATCACCCGCAGGCTGCTCGATTTGTACCGACAGAAAGCAGGGATTTGACAGTGAAAACGACAATCTACGAACGTAACTTTACGATGGGTCAAGCCGTGCTGAGGCTCGGACAGTCTACCCAGGTGATGGGCATTTTAAATGTAACGCCTGATTCCTTCTCCGACGGCGGCCGGTATGTGGATCCGGACACGGCCGTACGCCATGCGCTCAAAATGATGCTGGACGGCGCTGACCTGATTGATATCGGAGGAGAATCAACCCGGCCGGGATATACGCCGGTATCCGCGGAAGAGGAACTGGCCCGCGTGATTCCCGTGATTGAGGCGATCCATAAAGCGGCCCCGCACATTCCGATCTCGATCGATACGTACAAGGCGGAAGTGGCTCGCCAGGCCATTCTGGCCGGTGCCCATATCATCAACGATATTTGGGGAGGCAAAGGCGATCCGGACATGCTGAAGGTGGCAGCCGAGCTGGGCTGTCCGATTATTCTGATGCATAACCGGCACGATATGGACTACACCGATTTTGTGGAGGACGTCGTCGCTGACCTGAAAGAGAGCGTGCGCCTCGCCTTGGCGGCCGGAGTTCGTCCGGAACATATTATTTTGGACCCGGGGATCGGTTTTGCCAAAAATGGAGAGCACAACTTGAAGCTGATGACCCAGCTGGACCGTTTGAATCAGATTGGATATCCCGTGCTGCTGGCCACGTCCCGCAAAAGGTTCATCCGCAGCGTGCTGGATCTGCCGGTGGATGATTTGGTCGAGGGCACCGCGGCCACGGTGGCATTCGGAATCGCCCAGGGCTGCCAGCTGGTGAGGGTGCACGATGTGAAATCGATCAAACGAACCGTCAAAATGTGCGATGCGATGATATACACTTCAGCGGTTGTGAGCCGAGAATAGACGTTTTAAATACAGGAGCGTTTGGTACGATGTAGATTATTGGGGAGGCGGAGTAGAAAATGGATAGAATGGTCATTCACCGCATGGAGTATTACGGGTATCACGGCGTGTTCGAGGAAGAGCGCAAGCTCGGCCAGCGCTTCTACGTCGATCTGGACATGGAGCTGGATTTGCGCGCAGCCGGAGAGAACGACGATCTCACCCAAACGGTAAATTATGCCGAAGTCCACGAAACGGTCAAAAACGTGGTAGAAACCGAGTCTTTTCGCCTGATTGAAGCTTTAGCCGAACGTATTGCATCTGTTGTACTGGACACTTATACTAGTATCAATGCACTGACGGTCAAAGTGACCAAACCGCATCCTCCATTTGACATCCACTTTCAGGGTGTTACTGTGGAGCTGCATAGAACAAGAAAGTGAGACTCCACCATGAATGCACATTTCACCTCTGAGCTATCAGAGGCTTATATTGCTTTAGGGGCAAATTTGGGTGACCGCGAGCATACGCTAATGGAAGCCATCCGGCGCCTGGATGAAGATCCTCGTATTACGGTAGCCCGCTGTTCCCATCTTTATGAGACGGAGCCTGTGGGTTATGTGGACCAGCCCCTCTTTTTAAATATGGCTGTGTGCGTCCGCACAAGTTTGGATTCCCATGAACTGCTGCACGTGATGCAGGGGATTGAGAACGGGCTTGGGCGCATTCGGGAGATCCATTGGGGGCCCCGGACCGTCGATTTGGATTTAATCTGGATGGAGGGCCGCAGGGAGAACACGGAAGAACTGGTGCTGCCGCATCCCCGGATGGAGGAGCGCGCCTTCGTGCTGGTTCCCTTATCCGATATCGTTCCTCCCGACGAGCCTTCCGGCTTATATACAATCGTAGAGACAGCTCTGGATAAGCTGGATGGAAAGGAAGGTCTGCAGCTTTGGAAAACATGCAGCTGGCGAAGCGCGTCCGCGCCTTCCGGAAGCTAAAAGGCTACACGCAGCAGGAGCTCGCAGCCAAGAGCGGCATATCGCTTGCGGTGTTGGGGGCCATCGAACGGGGAAACCGTCGTGCAGAAGAACAGGTTTTGATCAAAGTAGCGGAAGCACTGGGTGTATCTGTTCAGGAACTGAGGAACGGTTAGACTTTAGAGAAGCAGGAATACTGCTTATGTATATACAATGAATAATAAGGGGGGAAATGATGCGATGCTGAAGATTGGCGATATTGAAATGAAGAACCAAGTTGTGCTGGCACCGATGGCGGGCGTATGTAATCCTGCGTTCCGTCTTATCGCCAAGGAATTCGGAACGGGTCTGGTCTGCGCAGAAATGGTCAGCGGCAAGGCGATCGTTCACGGCAATCAGCGCACGCGGGAAATGCTATATGTAGATGAGCGCGAGAAGCCGCTCAGCCTGCAGATTTTCGGAGGGGACCGGGATTCCCTGGTGGAGGCAGCCAAAGTTGTGGACCAACAGACCAACGCCGATATTATTGATATCAATATGGGCTGTCCGGCTCCGAAAGTGACTAAAATCGACGCCGGTGCACGCTGGCTGCTCGATCCCCAGAAAATTTATGAAATGGTCTCCGCGGTCGTGGATGCAGTCGATAAACCAGTGACCGTGAAAATGCGAACCGGATGGGACAGCGACCACATTTATGCGGTGGAGAACGCCCAAGCGGTAGAACGCGCCGGAGGCCAGGCAGTCAGCCTGCACGGCAGAACCCGGGAACAGCTGTATACGGGACATGCCGATTGGAGTATTATAAAGCAAGTTAAAGAGTCGGTATCGATCCCGGTCATCGGTAACGGTGACGTGGTTACGCCAGAAGACGCGCGGCGCATGCTCGACGAAACCGGATGTGACGGGGTTATGATCGGACGCGGCGCTTTGGGAAATCCGTGGATGCTGTACCGTACGATTGAGTACCTCAAGAGCGGTGAGCTGCTTCCGGAGCCTGCGGCTGAAGAGAAGATTCGCATTGCGATTCTTCATATGGACCGTTTGATCGCGCTGAGAGGCGAGTTCGTGGCGGTACGTGAAATGCGCAAGCATCTGGCATGGTACCTGAAAGGTCTCAAAGGGTCCGCGCGGATCAAGGATGAGATTATGGAAGGAACGAAGCGCGACGAAATGGTCGGAATATTGGAGGATTTTGTGGCGAACCTGAACCAGCGTGCCGAAATGGAAGCCGAGGAAATAGGTGTGGAAGCGGTGGCCCAATAAGATGGGCGGCCGCGGCTGCACCCCTGTCATTGACATTTTGAAACGGTTACCATATAATTTTGCAGTATAAATTCGACTCTTCGTTTAACAAGCAGCAGGAGGATGTTCTGATCCTTCAAATTTTGCATATAGTTTTGCATATATATAGATTGAACTAAAGTAAGCATTGCCATCTCCTGACCACGGAGCAAGAACGTAAGTTTCTTTAGTTCATTCTATGGAAGCAGGATGTTTTTTAATTTATTTACATGACAGGAGAATCGGTTAAGATGAGCGATAAAGAAGTCATTCTTACACAGGACGGACTTAAGAAGCTGGAAGACGAACTCGAGAACCTGAAATCGGTGAAGCGCCGCGAAGTCGCGGAGCGGATCAAGGTTGCCATCGGCTACGGTGATATCAGTGAGAACTCCGAATACGAAGACGCCAAGAACGAGCAGGCTTTTATTGAAGGCCGAATCATTACTTTGGAAAAAATGCTGCGCAATGCCCGGATCATCAATAATGATGAGATCAACACGGACATTGTGGGCGTAGGTGCTACGGTAACGGTGCAGGACCTGGAATTCGGCGATACGATGGAATATACGATCGTCGGTAGTGCTGAATCCGATCCGCTGAACAATAAAATTTCCAATGAAAGCCCGGTCGGCAAAGCAATCATCGGCAAGCAAAAAGGAACCGTCGTGGATGTGAACGTTCCTGCGGGCGTCATTCAATATAAAATCATCGATATCAAAAAGTAATATCCATGCTTTAGGATTGAAAGAAAGCTTCCTTGAGGAAGCTTTTTTTCAAGATTGTGGAATGTAACACTTGAGCTAACGTCGAGGCAAAGGAAAGGCCCCACTTGGTGGGGTTATTTTCGGATATAGATGGCAGACGGCATGCCGCTTGGACAAGCGGGAGAGGTATAGCAGTGAAATGAAGGAGATGAAGACTGACCATGTCAGAAGAAGTGAACAACCAGGAACAGGAAATTGAATTAAGCGAGATGCTGAAAATCCGCCGGAGCAAGCTGGACGAGCTGCGTGCACTGGGGATCGATCCTTTTGGCAAAAAATACGACAGAACCAGCATGGCCGGCGATCTGCTGAGTAAATACGACGGCATGACAAAAGAAGAGCTGGACGAGCAGCACGCCGAAGTTCGGGTTGCCGGACGGATTATGGCCAAGCGTGGCATGGGTAAGGCTATTTTTGCTCATATTCAGGATCTCAGCGGCAAAATCCAGATCTATGTGCGCCAGGATTCCGTGCCTGAGCATGCGTTCGAGGCGTTCCGCCTGCTGGACCTGGGCGATATCGTCGGCATCGCCGGAACGATGTTCAAGACGAAGACCGGGGAAACGACGATCAAGGCCAGCGAGGTGGAGGTTCTGTCGAAATCCCTTTACCCATTGCCTGATAAATACCATGGCCTCAAGGACGTGGAGCTTCGTTACCGTCAGCGTTATGTGGATTTGATCATCAATCCGGAAGTACAGCAGACGTTCATTGCCCGCTCGCGGATTATTCAATCGATGCGCCGTTACCTGGATTCACAGGGCTACCTGGAAGTCGAAACTCCGACACTGCATGCGATTGCCGGCGGAGCCGCGGCCAAGCCGTTTATTACGCATCATAACGCGCTGGACATGCAGCTGTATATGCGGATTGCCATCGAGCTTCACTTGAAGCGCCTGATTGTGGGCGGTCTGGAGAAAGTATACGAAATCGGACGCGTATATCGTAACGAGGGTATCTCCACTCGCCACAATCCGGAATTTACGATGATCGAGCTGTATGAGGCTTATGCCGATTACAAAGACATCATGAACTTGACCGAGAATATGATCGCGCATATTGCGCAGGAAGTGCTCGGCACCAAAGTCATCAACTATCAAGGGCATGAAGTCAACCTGACTCCGCCTTGGCGCCGGGTATCCATGGTGGATGCGGTCAAGGAAGTCAAAGGCGTGGACTTCGGCGTGCATATGACGGACGAGGAAGCTCACCGTCTGGCCAAAGAGCATAACGTCAAAGTCGAGCCGCACATGACATTCGGTCATATTTTGAACGCGTTTTTCGAGGAATTTGTTGAGGAAACGCTGATTCAGCCGACGTTTGTGACCGGGCATCCGGTGGAAATTTCGCCGCTTGCAAAGAAAAACGAGCAGGACCCGCGGTTTACCGACCGTTTTGAGCTCTTTATCGTGGCCCGTGAGCATGCCAATGCGTTCAGCGAGCTGAACGACCCAATCGATCAGCGCCAGCGCTTTGAAGCACAGCTGAAGGAACGCGAGCAGGGCAATGACGAAGCGCATGAAATGGATGAGGATTTCCTCACCGCGCTGGAGTACGGCATGCCGCCGACCGGTGGCCTGGGTATCGGCATCGACCGTCTGGTGATGCTGCTGACGGATTCTCCGTCGATCCGTGACGTGCTGCTCTTCCCGCATATGCGGAATCGTCAGGAGTAGTTTTCAGGTTTAGAGGGAAAATAAATAAAAGGAACAACTGTCGTGATCATGTATCACGCGGCTGTTCCTTTTTTGCGTTTGAGTCAGGCTTCTGTGCCATGGAATGGACACCCGGCTGGCATAAGGATAACAAATGCCGCTTGATGACCGCGACCATGACCTCGGGGGTCACACGCTCCGGACGCATTACGGCATGGATGGCCAGGCCGTCGAGGACGGCGTAGAAGCGTTCCACTTCGATGGCAAAATCCAGACCGGGAAGCAGGAGCTGGCCTTCCGATAAGCCGTTGAAGACGGTAACGAAAATCGACCGCAGCTCGTCGTCCACCTGATGGCGCAGCGTACGCAAGGAATCATCCGACAGCGACTTGACGACAAAAGAAAACCACACCTCCATTTCCAGCCGCTTTTCGTTGTCGGTAGGGAGAACCTCATGCAGAAGAGAAGGAATGTCCTGCATCAGGTCACCGGAGAAGACCGTATCATATATGCGCTTCGATACCCGCTCGGATACCCGTTTCATGGAATAGGACAGGAGCTCGGATTGGGTTGAAAAATAATGCCGCATCGAACCTACGGAGATCCCCGCCTCTTCCGCAATGTTTCGGACGGAAGCTTGCTCGATACCGTGCTTCTGAATGACGCGCCAGGTGGCCTCGGCCACTTTGGCTTTCTGGAGTTCATGATCAACAATTTTAGGCATGTCTCCATTATACCACGTGCTTGATTTATTTAGTACGACTGTGGTAAATTGATTTTAGCACATTTGTATTAAATAAGGAGTGGGATAGGTTTGATCGGTATATGGATTGTTGGGTGCGAAATAGCCTTCTGGGTCTTGGTTTTAGCCGGGCTTAGCGTCCGGTATTTGGCAGGATGGAAAAAGGGCGGTGCCGCGCTGCTGTTGATGACTCCTGTAGTTGACCTTCTCTTGATCATTCTTACGATTATGGATCTGCGCGGCGGAGCCGAGGCGGAATTTATGCATGGGCTGGCTGCGGTGTACATCGGTGTAACCATTGCTTTTGGCCACCGGATGATTCATTGGGCCGACGAGCGGTTCGACTATCGTTTTGGAGGAGGGCCTAAGCCCCATAAGGCCCCCAAATACGGGAAGGCACATGCAAGACGAGAGCGGCAAGGGTGGTTCAGACATGCGCTGGCTTGGGTCATTGGTTCGATTCTGATCTTTCTCATGATTGTGGTCGTTAATGACCCCGAGCGAACCGAAGCGCTTAAGCAAGTTCCGTTACTTTGGGCATGCATTGTTGGCATTGATTTCGTTATAAGTTTCAGCTATACACTTTGGCCAAGGAAGGGCAAAGGCTACTAATTATCCGCAGGTGCCGCAGCTATGGAATGCATGGTTAAGTAGACAGTCGGCACCTTATAAGTACTACTAAATAATAAATTCAGAAAAAGACTTGCATAATACAATAATGCGTGTTATATTAATATTCCGGCCAATGATTTGGTTGTAACTTGAATCAAATCACAAGCTTTCATATTAAATCTGAAAAAAGATTTAAAAAAAGAGCTTGCTAAGTTGAGCTGAACATGATATACTATAAAAGTTGCTGAGGCGATGAGCTACCGGTAACGAAACGAAGTTTGATCTTTGAAAACTGAACAACGAGTGAGTAT
>NZ_JACVTM010000027.1:0-63115 GCF_016624415.1 Paenibacillus sp. S28
ATAAGACCATCGCGTTTATACTCACTCGTTGTTCAGTTTTCAAAGATCAAAATCTCTTTCATTCGTCATCGCTTCATCTCAGCGGCGACTTTTATAATATATCATACTCACCAGTTATTTTGCAAGAGTTTTTTTTAAAGTTTTTTACCACTTCCTATCAACCTTGCAAAAGCACTGTGCTTCGTCTCAAAACTCAAAACTGAAGCGAAAATTAATTTATCATAAGATAGGCAGCACCGTCAAGCATTATTGTTTAAATTGTGATAGCTTGCTGTTACGCGCATACTTTGAAAGCTCCTTTTGCGGAGCGAATCGGGCATACATTCGAAAAACAGTCTTGTAGCGGTTCGCAATAGCATTACGGATATCCTGATCCAATCGCTGATCGCTTAAGTCGAACAGCATCTCGTCCAGCTCCTTCCGCAGCACATAATCTAATTCCTTACATTCCTTCTCGTTAAATAGCATACCCAACATATTAGAACTGGCCCCCCTGTAGATTTATACCTGAACGTCCATAATCGGAACGGAAATGGTTTTATCGTCTTACTGTTATGCTCAACTTTTGGGAAATTTATGAATCGCAATTTACAAAATACTAATTCTGCATCAAGGCATAGGTAACGGTACTTTCAATAATTGCGGCAGCAAACAGCAGGATGACGACCCAAAAGGCTGCTGTAACCGATTTTCGCAGCACTCCCTCACCTTCCCTGCCCCATGCTCTCCTTCTCGGATAAATTCCGCTGATGACCCAGCTTCCCATTTTGATGCCGTAGGCGCATGCGATGATAATCGCCGGTATTTCAATAATTCCGTGCGGCAGGAGCCCCCTGATGACTAGATCGGCTATACTCTCTCCTTGGGCGCTTAAACTGTGTACCAAATAACCTATAACCATTCCGTTAACCAGCAGAAACATCACGGGCAGTATTCCCACCAGAAGACCCAAGTAAACGATCAGAACGCCTTTAATACTGTTATTGAGAAAAATAAACCCGAAGAAGCTCCACTGCGGATGCTTAGAGTTCTGCAGATTACCGCTGACCTCCTTCAACCCGCTTAGCTGCTGGTTCACCAGTTCGGCCAAAGCCCCGGTACTGATCCACCCGGCCGCCACTCCGGCAGCAAAAAGCAATACGGCAAACAACAATGTTTTTTTGATCGACATCAAGTCTCTTATAAATGTACTCAAACGAAGCAAACGATTACCTCCTCATAGTAATAAGTCCCAAGTACGAGCATACATTGAAGTAAACAAGCTTTACATGAGCATTTTTCCTGAGATTCGTTAAAGGGGATCATTACAGCCTATTAATAAAAACCCTTTGCTATAACGGACGACAGTGCAAAATGCTGATGTACGGAAAGGGGAGCTTACGAGCATATGAATTCATTTTTCTATGTGCTGAATGGCAGGAAAATAAAACGCACGTTCCTCGTGCTGGCCGCTGCGGTATTTGCCATCGGTATCATCTATGTCGAGAGCGACAACATCACGGTATTCTCTGAGGGGGCTCCAGCAGCCATTTACAGCGTCCCTACCGAGAAGAAAGTGATCGCCCTGACGTTTGATATCAGCTGGGGGGAAAAGCGGGCAGAGCCCATTCTGAAGGTTCTGAAGGACAAGAATGTGCAGAAGGCTACTTTCTTTATATCCTCCCCTTGGGGAAAAAGCCATCCGGATATCGTAAATGACATCAAAAACAGCGGGTTTGAAATCGGTAGCCACGGCCACAAGCACGTGAATTACAGCACGCTGAGCGACGAAGAAATTCGCAAGCAGCTGATCACCGCCAATTCTATATTAACCGATTTGACCGGCAAGGAACCCAATCTCCTCCGCCTCCCCAACGGGGATTTTGACAAGCGGGTATTGAAGATCGCAGACAGCCTAAATTATAAGGTCATCCAGTGGGATACCGATTCCCAGGACTGGAAAAACATCGGTGCGCAAAATATCGTTAACCGCGTAGTGTCGAAGGCCCACCCCGGGGATATCGTGCTTCTCCATGCGAGCGACTCAGTCAAGCAGACCCATGAAGCGCTTCCGGTCATTATTGATGAGCTCCGCAAGCAGGGATACGAATTCGTAACCGTGTCCGATCTGCTCAGCCAAGCGGATACCAAGGGAAAAGAGATTCACGACCAAGCGGCGATGCAGCAAGCCATTGATGACGCAGCCGGCATGTAATGATAAGCAGAGAAAAAAGAGCTAAGGATCTTAGCTCTTTTTTGCGTTCAACACTTTATGAAGGATTAAAATTTGGTAAGCATTGCAGACGATTAGCGGAACCAGAATAAAGACTGTGGCGTTGTTGACGCCGATTTTCAGTCCTCCCACCAGCTCCACGATCGTGATCGCCGTCATGAAGAAGATTGTCGGTATCCAAGCCGTCGGATTGGTCGCTTTCGCCTTAAAATAAGCTACAACAATGGCTACGACAAGGATCGATATGCCGACAACCAAGTCGGAAAGCTGGCTGTTCTCCTTCCCGACGAAGGAGCGGAAAAACATGACTTCAAGCAGCGCCAAAACCGCGAGGACAAGCTGTATGTACTGCCATACTTTCTTAGGGAACACCCCTATGGCTGTGTAATTCAAAATCATATAAGCGAAGAAGCCAAGCTGGGAATAGACGCTGACCATCAGGCCGTACCCGAATAAAATGACCAGATAAAACAAGTAGTCCGCTGGCCCCTTAAATTTAATTATACCGCTTCCAAACTGCAGCAGCACCCCGGCCACAATCGCCGCTATGGAGCCGGCAAGCAGCGTTTTCCAAAATAATGTCATCCATCTTTTTAAGTTCAAATATTCTGCACCCCCAAGACTTTATTTTACCAACGTTCACAATAAAAAACCATCCATGCCTCGACATATTTCGAATTTTCGGATGCCATACTACAAACAGGATCTGAAGCAAAGGAGGACAACACAGATGAAGTGGCCGGTTATCGGTTTATGTGCGCTTTTTCTCGGTATTTCCGCGGCTCTGACAGGCTGTGGTTCGGAACAGAGCTATGCCCCGCCCCAGAGCGATTATAAAGAGATGAAAACAATGGTTGTCGATATCCTGAAGAGCGATGAAGGCAAGAAAGCCGTCGAGGATGCCCTGAAGGGTGGTGGCAGCGGTTCGGGAAGCAGCGGCTCCGGTTCTGGTTCGGGGCTCGGTATGCAGATGATGTCCCTTCAAGCCGGAGAGCAAATCCGGACGGCCGTCAAAGACACCATTACCGCTCCGGAGTACAAGAAAGAGTTCGAAAAGATCATGACAGATCCCCAGTTTGCCGGGGACTTCGCCAAAGCCATCAGCTCGCAGAACAAGCAGCTGCATATGCAGTTGATCAAAGATCCTACTTATCAGCAATCCGTCGCCGATATTATGAAGTCACCCGAAGTCATGAAAATGTTCCTGGATATTACCAAGACCCCTGAATACCGCAAGCAGTCAATGACCGTCATGCAGGAAGCCATGCAGAACCCGTTGTTCAAAATAGAAGTCATGAACATGCTGAAGGATGTCGTGACCCAAGAACTCCAGCCTAAAGTCGAGAAATCGCAAAAGAAAGGCGGGGGTAAAGGTCAAGAAGGCGGGGACCAAGGCAGCAGTGAAGGCGGCAGCAAGGAAAACGGCGAGGGCGGCGGTGGAGGAAGTTAACGGCATTAAAAAAAAGCCCCGATTGGGGCTTTTTTTGCTGTGATGAAGCAAATGTGTAGTTTATTGCTCGCACTTCGCAACAATTGATGCGGCCAATTGACTGTAGATCTGACCCGTCGGCGTGTCCGCCTTATATACAGACGGTGAGAAGTCCGGTTCGGAGACATGGTTATCCGGCGCTCCAAGCGGCAGCTGCGCCAGCAATTCCGTATGAAGCGTTTCCGCCAATTGTCCGCCTCCGCCCCGTCCGAATACGTAATCCCGCTTGCCGCAGTCTGAGCACTCGTAATAAGCCATATTTTCGACGACGCCCAAAATGTCATGATTGGTCTGAAGCGCCATCGCTCCGGCACGAGCGGCTACGAAAGCAGCAGTAGCGTGCGGTGTCGTGACGATGATCTCCTTGCTCTGCGGCAGCATCTGATGAACGTCAAGGGCCACATCGCCCGTTCCCGGCGGCAAGTCAAGCAGCATATAATCGAGCTGTCCCCAACCGACGTCGCCGAAAAATTGGTGCAGCATTTTGCCGAGCATCGGACCGCGCCAAATGACCGGGTTGTTCTCACGGATAAAGAAGCCCATCGACATCACCTTCACGCCAAAGCGCTCCACAGGGATGATGGTGTTGTCCTCTACCACCGGCCCCTCTTCAATCCCCATCATATCCGGCACGCTGAAGCCGTAAATGTCGGCGTCAATAAGCCCTACGCGCTTGCCCATACGGGCCAAGGCTGCAGCCAGGTTGACGGTTACCGTCGATTTGCCGACGCCGCCCTTACCGCTTGCTACCGCGATAAAATGGACGTTCGGATCCTGCAGCAGCTGGTTGTGCTCCAGCCCGGCGGCATGTCCTTTGACGAGCTTATCCTCGTCCTCCTGGCGCATACGCGCCGACTCGCCTAATATTTTCTCGCGTTCCAGCTCATTAGCCTCCCGCATCCGGATGTGAATCTCCGCACCCTCTGCGTCCCCAAGCCGTTCCCGGATGTCACTCTCAAGCGCCTTGGCGTAATCCTCACGCTTGTCTAAGGTGATGACCGACAGTGAAATCCGGCTTTCCTTCACAACGATATCTCTTATCATTTGCAGCTCAATCAGGCTCTTCCCTGTGACAGGCTCGACGATTGGCTGTAATAGCTGTTGCACTTGCTCACGTGATAACATGCTGGCAGCACCTCTGCTTTATAGTATTCATCTTAAGTTCCATCTAAAGCCTCAGGTGCTATTATACCATTCTCAAGGATTTTCTGACGACACTTTCGCCTTCTCGCCGGACAAATACCGGAGAACCCCCTTGTAGACCGATGCGGCGACCTTGCGCTGGTAGCTCTCATCCCTGAGCAGCTCCGACTCCTGCGGATGGGACAGGAATCCGACCTCCACCAGAGCCGAAGGCATTTTCAGCGCTTGAAGCAGATATACTGTATTCACCGTTTTGGCCACCCTGTCCGTATTTTCGAGGTTCCGCTTAATCTCATCCTGAATTAATGCAGCCAGTCCTGCGTTGTCCGGATGATTCGGATAATAAAACGTCTGGGCGCCGCGGTATCGGTTCGACGGAAAGCTGTTCATGTGAATGCTCAAAAACAGATCCGCATGCTTGTCCTCAATGAACTTGGCCCGCTGCTTCAAATCCTCTGTCTTGCGTTTAGAGTACCCTCTCGTATCGCCGGCCAGATCGTAGTCGCCTTCTCGGGTCATCACGACAATCGCACCCGCCTGCTGCAAATAGTCGCGCAGATATAGGGCGATCGCCAGGTTAATGTCTTTTTCGATTACGCCCTGCTTGCTGACGGCACCTCCGTCCGGCCCGCCGTGACCGGCATCCAGTGCGATCACTTTCCCCGACAGCGGCAGACCCAGGGAACCCGTCGTCTTTTCGGCAGGTATTTGGTATGTGGCCACCGCAATAAAAACAATCAGCAGGCAGAGGCCGATCAGCGCTTTTTTGACCGTGCTTACCCGGATCCACAGCACCTGTTTTTTTCGTCCCTGCTTGGACATAAAAAATCCACCTCCGTTCCCCATATCGACTCTACACATCTATATGGGGCGAGGTGGACAAATAGTACTTTATGAAGATACTTGTGCGGACATCCCTTCGATCAAAATCTTAGCGACCTCAGGACGGGTAAATTCCGGTGGCGGGCAGACGCCGTCCCGCAGAAGGCCGCGTACCTTCGTACCGGACAAGGTCAAATGATCTTCCTTCGGATGCGGGCAGGTTTTGCTGGATGCCATATTGCCGCACTTTTTGCAGAAGAAGCTGTGTTCGAAAAACAGCGGAGTAATGCCGAGTTCTTCTGCCGTGAAATTCGAGAAAATTTCCTGGGCTTCATAGGTGCCGTAGTAGTCGCCTACGCCGGCATGGTCGCGGCCGACAATAAAATGGGTGCAGCCGTAATTTTTGCGGACCATCGCATGGAAAATGGCTTCTCTCGGGCCGGCATAACGCATAGCAGCCGGGAACACGCCAAGGAACGTACGATCGGCCGGGTAGTAGTTTTCGAGCAGGACCAGATAACTTTTCATCCGGACGTTGGCCGGAACGTCATCCGACTTGGTCTCGCCAACGAGCGGGTTCAGGAACAGCGCATCGACAATCTCAAGCGCACTCTTCTGGATGTACTCATGAGCCCGGTGAACCGGGTTACGGGTCTGGAAGCCGACAACCTTCTTCCATCCCTTCTCTGCAAAAATACGACGCGTCTCCGCCGGATCAAAATAAAACTCGCCAAACTTGGCCGGTTTCGGACGGTTCAGCACTTGAATGCTTCCGCCCACATAGTTCGACGGGCGCTCAAACAGCTTCTTAACGCCAGGATGCTCGGAATCGCTTGCCTTGAATACCTTGGTGGCTTCAGCGGTCTGATCGACGCTGTAAATGCTCTCGACATCAAGGACGGCATACACCACCCCGTCTTCGGCTCCTACGAGGGCTGCCTTGTCGCCTACGGCGAGTTCCGCAGCCTTCTCATCGTCCACAGCCAGCGTAATCGGAATGCTCCATACCGTGCCGTCCGCCAGCCTCATGCGGTCGACGACCGACTGGTAATCCTGCTCATTCATAAAACCCGTCAGCGGGGAAAAAGCGCCTACGCCAATCAGATCGATATCCGAAATCGTCCAAGTATTCACAGGAATCTGTTTAAAACCGGCCGCAGCTTGCAGCAGCTCTTCTCTGGCCTGGCCTTCAGCAATACGGTTAATCAAGGTACCTCCGTGAGGCTGAATCGCTGTCATCTTTTCGCTCCCCTTCTTCTGGTCCGTTATTTATTACTTATGAAGTCCGCATTCAATTTTGTCACTGTTTGCCCAGCGTCCTGCACGAGGATCTTCTCCAGGGGCAACTGCACGCGTGCAGTGCATGCATCCGATACTCGGGAAGTTCATGTCGTGAAGCGGGTTGTAGAATACCTGGTTTTCACGAATGTAATGCCATACGTCGTCGGAAGTCCAGTCAGCCAGCGGATTGAATTTAACAAGTCCGAATTTGTTGTCGTATTCCACCTTCTTGGCGTTAGCCCGGGTAGGCGCCTGATCGCGGCGGATGCCGGTAATCCA
Organism: Paenibacillus sp. S28; assembly: GCF_016624415.1. Lineage (NCBI taxonomy): Bacteria > Bacillati > Bacillota > Bacilli > Caryophanales > Paenibacillaceae > Paenibacillus > Paenibacillus sp. S28. The sequence continues at coordinate 7,227 of NZ_JACVTM010000027.1, forward strand.
AGCGTCGTACTGGGACAAGATCCGGGTCAAAGGCTCTACCTTACGGATGTTGCAGCATGCGTTAGGATCGGATTTCCACAGCTCTTCGCCATGGGCAGCCGCCTGCTCTTCGGGTGTCAGCTTCGGCGATACTCTTACGAACTCAATGCCATATTTGGCGGCCAGGCGGTCCCGGGTTTCGTACGTTTCTTTAAAGTGGAAATCGGTATCGAGGTAAAAGATGTCGGTCGATGGGCTTACCTTTTGCAAAATATCAACGAGCACGACGTCTTCGGCGCCAAAGCTGCAGGCAAACGTAATGTTCGGGAATGTCTCCACCGCAAGTCGGATCAATTCTTCAGCCGTAGCATGTTCCATTTCTTCGGCTTGTTTCTGGATCCACTGTTCTTTTTCGAGCAAATTCATACCAGATGCCTCCATTCTGAATAAAAGTATCGTTTGTAATTCACTATAATCCCTACTGAAATAATATGATTAATCACAAGTATAAAGTAAAACTGCTGGTTGTCAATTCCTTTTCGCCGTATTTTTTATCATTTTGGAATAAAGATTTTGAATAAGGGGCTCATATGCCAATTTCTTCGCATTCCCCTATGCATAAACGTACTTTTGGGGATGACATACTAATCCGGTAAAGGGATTTGGGGCTGACAAGCTGTATACGCCGCTGTGTACAGAGGGCATCGGGCCACAGCAACATTGGGCTATATACACTAGATTATTGGGAAGGAGTGTTCTTGGTGATCGTATCTTCGCATCAACTGAAAAATGTGAGCGGGCCGCTGTTTTGCGAGACCTGCAGCCAGCTATCCGATCAGTTCAATGTATGGTGGACGGACGGTAAAAATGATGATGGCCTGGACTACTGCAACATTCATGTGGAATGCGCCACCTGTCACAATGAGGTATTTCACAAGTCGGCCGTGGGGGATATTCATAATTTGGACGACGCGATAAACGTGCTGAGCCAATAAAACGGCTGAGAGTACTAAGGGCGGAGCGAGATGTCCCTTACGTTAAAGACAACAAAAAATCGCCCTAGACCAGTAATGGCCAGGGCGATTTGTACATAAAAGTAAATATTAACGTTTCGAGAACTGTGGCGCGCGACGAGCGGCTTTGAGACCGTATTTTTTACGTTCTTTCATCCGTGGGTCACGAGTCAGGAAGCCTGCTTTTTTCAGAGCTGGACGGTATTCCGGATCTGCTTTCAGCAGAGCGCGGGAGATCCCGTGGCGAATGGCTCCGGCTTGGCCGGAAATGCCGCCGCCGTTGGCAATAACGAGCACGTCGTATTGTCCCAGCGTTTCAGTCAAAGTCAGTGGTTGTTTTACGATCAGTTTGAGGGTTTCCAAACCGAAGTATTCGTTGATATCACGTTTATTAATGACAATGCGTCCTTCACCCGGTACAAGGCGAACACGAGCTACCGAATGTTTACGACGACCTGTCCCATAGTATTGTACTTGTGCCATGAAACTGTCCTCCTTTTAATTAGCCGCGAAGTTCGTAAACTTCTGGGTTTTGTGCTGCATGCGGATGTTCAGTACCTGCGTATACTTTCAGTCTCAGCTTCATTTTCTCGCCCATGCGAGTTTTAGGAAGCATACCGTGAACAGCGGATTCCAATACACGTTCTGGCTTGCTGTTCAGCAGATCCTGAGCGTTTGTCACTTTCAAACCACCTGGATGCAGGGAGTGACGGTAGTATTTCTTGTTCTGAAGCTTCTTGCCTGTCAGGTGTACCTTCTCAGCGTTGATGATGACAACGAAATCACCTGTGTCAACATGAGTGGTGAATTGTGGCTTGTGTTTGCCGCGGATCAGAGCCGCTACTTCGCTCGCCAGACGTCCGAGCGTTTTGCCTTCGGCATCAATGATGTGCCATTTGCGCTCTACTTCATTTGGCTTGGCCATATAGGTCGTACGCATGAATAGTTCCTCCTTGGTTTCGTCCGAAAATCATTTATCTTCGTTCAATTGTCATTGTTAAAAAGTTAATTTTCATGTTAGGAATGTGAATCTCTTAACTGGGGCTGTGGGAAAGCCATTAAGAAAACACAACTTTTATTCTACAGTATCGCCAGGCAAATCGCAAGCTGATTTTAAATTATTTTCATCAGCCGCTTCATACTCGACGTTCCATAAAATCAGTCCCTTGGCGACGGCTGTAGGCCCCGCTTTGGACCGGTCCTTGGCTTCCAGGATCGCCGACATATCTCCGGGCTTCTTGCGGCCTTTCCCGATCTCCAGCAGCGTCCCCACGATAATGCGGACCATATGCTGAAGAAAGCCGCTTCCTGTGACGTAGATATGGATTAGCCCCTGATCCCGAGTCCCTGGACGGCACATGGAATCATCTACCACGAGCTCGGCCTCATACAACGTCCGGATATGGGAAGGTTTCGTAGAATGGCGCGAAGCAAAGGAAGTAAAGTCATGAGTCCCGATCAGATGCTTCAATCCTTCCGCCATTGCCGCAATGTCCAGCTTGACGGGATGATGGAATTGGGTTCGTCTCTGGAACAGATCCGGAAACTGGTTGGCATTGATGGTATACCGGTACGTCTTCCGTTTGGCCGACCTTCTGGAGTGGAACTCCAGCGGAACTTCCGCCGCCTCCCAGACGATAATGTCTTGGGGGAGCCGCGAGTTGAGGGCGATGCACCAACGCTCGACGGGAATCTCGGAAGAGGTGATGAAGTTAAACACCTGGCCGCGAGCATGCACACCGGCGTCTGTACGCCCGGAAGCGTGAATCTTGACCTCTTCCCCTGTCAGCAGCTTGATCGCCTTCTCCAGGGCATCCTGGACCGTGCTGCCGTCCGGCTGGGTCTGGAACCCGCAGTAATCTGTACCGTCATAACTGACCTTCATGCATAGGTTGCGCATTTCTTAAACCTCCTGAATCCGATACCGCATGGTTTCCCGATGAACGGGGAATCCTATCCATTCGTACGTTTTTACACAAAAACGGCCCCACCGCGATATCACGGCGGAGCCGTTCCTGTATTCTGGCTCGGATGAACCGGCTGCTTCTTTTCAGAAAAAGAAGCTCCCTTCAGGAGCTCCTTAGACACGTCCCTAGAAGTGAAAAAAAGGGTTTGATCAGAATCATGGATTCCTTCCACCCTTTCCTCATCCTCATCAGTTTACGCGCGGTCAACCAGTTCCAAATAAACCATAGGCGCGGAATCACCGCGACGAGGTCCGAGCTTCAGGATACGTGTGTATCCGCCTGGACGCTCAGCGTAACGTGTAGCCAGCTCGCTGAACAGTTTTTGGATTGCGTCTTGCTCCCCATCTACCGTTTCACGACGAACGAATGCTGCCACTTGGCGACGGGCATGAAGATCACCCTTCTTTGCTTTCGTGATCAGCTTTTCAGCGATCGTGCGAACTTCTTTCGCTTTCGCTTCTGTCGTTTGGATACGCTCGTATAAGAACAGGTCGGTTACCAGGTCACGGAACAAAGCTTTACGTGCGCTGGAATCGCGGCCCAACTTTTGGTATGCCATGTTTTCCCCTCCTTCGCTAACAATCCTAAGATGCTATTCTTCTGTACGGAGTCCCAAACCGAGCTCTTCGAGCTTCTCTTGAACTTCCTCCAAAGATTTGCGGCCCAGGTTGCGGACTTTCATCATATCTTCTTCGGTTTTCGTGGTCAGCTCTTGTACCGTATTGATACCGGCACGTTTGAGACAGTTGTAAGAACGTACGGAGAGATCCAGCTCTTCGATTGTCATCTCAAGCACTTTTTCTTTTTTGTCTTCTTCTTTTTCGACCATGATTTCCGCATCTTTCGCTTCGTCCGTGAGACCCACGAACAGCATCAAATGCTCGGTCAAAATTTTGGCGCCGAGGCTAACCGCCTCTTCTGGTCTAATGCTGCCATCAGTCCATACTTCAAGCGTCAATTTGTCGTAGTTGGTCACTTGACCAACCCGCGTATTCTCCACGCCGTAATTCACGCGGCTAATCGGGGTATAGATAGAATCGACCGGGATGACGCCAATGGGTTGATCATCACGTTTATTCTTATCTGCTTGGACATAGCCACGACCGCGGTTAGCAAAAATACGCATATGGAGTCTCGATCCAGGACCCAGTGTAGCAATATGCAGGTCCGGATTAAGAATTTCCACATCGCTGTCCGCCCGGATGTCTCCTGCCGTCACGACTCCTTCGCCCTCAGCATCGATTTCGAACACTTTCTCTTCGTCCGAATGAATTTTCAGGGAAAGAGCCTTCAGGTTCAGAATAATTTCCGTTACGTCTTCCATGACGCCCGGAACCGTTGAGAATTCATGAAGCACACCGTCAATCTGAACAGATGTAACGGCCGCGCCAGGCAGCGAGGAGAGCAGAATCCGGCGAAGTGAATTCCCCAGAGTCGTTCCATATCCTCGTTCCAGCGGCTCTACCACAAATTTTCCATAGGCTCCGTCTTCACTGACGTCTACGGTCTCAATTTTCGGCTTTTCGATTTCAATCACGCAAGTACCCCTCCTTCAAACGTCGCTCCTATATGAAACTGTCACCTTGTTCAAGTGTATCCATGTAGTATGCCTAAACAACCATTATTAGCAGATTGTGCCGGTTTTATACCACATTCCCAGGTTGACTATCAATTAGACACGACGACGTTTTGGCGGGCGGCAACCGTTGTGAGGAATTGGAGTTACGTCTTTGATCAGGTTGACTTCCAGACCAGCAGCTTGCAAAGAACGGATCGCTGCTTCACGGCCTGCACCTGGACCTTTAACCATAACCTCAACTGCCTTCATACCATGTTCCATTGCAGCTTTGGCAGCTGTTTCAGCAGCCATTTGCGCAGCAAACGGAGTGGATTTACGGGAACCTTTGAATCCGAGGCCGCCGGAGCTTGCCCAAGAAATTGCGTTACCGTGAGGATCCGTGATCGTTACGATCGTATTGTTGAACGTGGAACGGATATGAGCCACGCCAGATTCAATATTTTTACGGTCACGACGTTTAGTACGTACGACTTTTTTCGGTTTAGCCATTGTCTTTTATCCCCCCTTATTATTTCTTCTTGTTCGCTACAGTACGACGAGGGCCTTTCCGTGTACGAGCATTGGTTTTAGTACGTTGTCCACGAACCGGCAGACCGCGGCGATGACGCACACCACGATAGCATCCGATTTCAACGAGACGCTTAATATTTAAGGAAATTTCACGACGCAGGTCACCTTCAACCTTAACCCCTTTGTCGATCGTTTCACGCAATTTGCTGACTTCATCTTCCGTCAAATCACGAACACGAGTGTCCGGATTGATGCCTGTTTCGCTCAGAATTTTCTGGGAAGTCGTTTTACCGATTCCGAAAATATAAGTCAAGGCGATCTCAACGCGTTTGTCACGTGGCAAATCCACACCAGCTATACGAGCCATTTTACGCTACACCCCCTTCTCTTAACCTTGTTTTTGTTTGTGCTTCGGATTTTCACAGATAACCATTACAGTACCTTTGCGACGAATGACTTTGCATTTTTCGCACATGGGCTTTACAGAAGGTCTTACCTTCATGTTCATTACCTCCCTAAAGTTTTGCCAAGCAAAACTCTCTTCGTAGGATGACTCGGAGTCAACCGGACCAGGTCCGGATAAAATGTTCACTACGTTAATTGCTGCAAACGGGATGTTTAACATCCTGAACGTTTCCCCTAAAGGAAACGGAATTGCTATTTACGATAAGTTATACGACCTTTGGTTAGATCATAAGGCGATAACTGAACGACCACTTTGTCGCCTGTCAGAATACGGATAAAGTGCATCCGCAGCTTACCGGAAACATGGGCAAGAATCTGATGACCGTTCTCCAGTTCGACCTTGAACGTTGCATTCGGCAATGGTTCAAGAACCGTGCCTTCCACTTCAATAACATCTTCTTTGGCCACAGTCAGTCTCCTTTCTCTTCAGCTTGGGATTCGGTGGACTTCATAAACTTCATCACTGCATAACGCAGCTTTCCGTTTGTGACCCGACCGCTTTCTTTTAAACTGTCAACAACCTCACTGCTGATAAACTTTTGGGGTTCCAGATGCAATAGATTCTTCTTCTTGCACTGGTCAAACTTTCGTTTGTCCCCGTCAGCTATATACACAAATCTGCTGTCAGCTATGGATACGACCACGGCGAGCTGTCCGGCATCCTTGCCTTTCAGGATCTTCACAATTTGACCGATTTGCGGGCTGCTTTGATTGCTCAAGAACGATCACCTACACATCCAGTTTTGTGAAAATCTCCATGCCGTCCGGCGTCACAGCCACCGTATGCTCAAAATGGGCACACAGGGAGCCGTCAACCGTAACGACCGTCCAGTTGTCTTCCAGCGTCTTAACATACCTTGATCCGGCATTGACCATCGGTTCGATCGCCAATACCATGCCGGGTTTAAGCCGAGGCCCTCGGTCCGGCGTGCCAAAGTTCGGAATTTGTGGTTCTTCATGCAGTTCTGCCCCAACACCGTGCCCGACATACTCCCGGACAACCGAGAAGCCGGCATCTTCAATCACGCGTTGAATGGCATGCGAGATCGTAAACAGGCGCACATCAGGTTTGACAAGCTCTAAGCCTGCATATAAAGACCTTTCGGTGACGTCCAGCAGACGCTGGGCTTCCTCCGAAATGCTCCCTACAGGATAGGTCCAAGCGGAGTCTCCATGGTAACCACGGTACTGCGCACCGATGTCTAGCGTAATAATGTCGCCTTCGTTTAATTTGCGTTTGCCGGGAAATCCGTGCACCAATTGATCATTGACTGAAGCGCAAATGCTGGCAGGAAAACCATTGTAGCCTTTAAAAGACGGCAGCGCATGTTGACTGCGAATGTAGTGGTCTGCAATCCGATCAAGTTCTCCGGTTGTGATCCCCGGGTCGATGTGTTTGGCCATAAGGCGATGCGTTTCCGCAACGATCCGTCCGGCCTCCCTCATAAAGCCAAGTTCCGTTTCGGACTTACAAATGATCATTACAATTAACCTCGCAGTACCGATACGATTTCATCGGATACCGTACCGATTTCCTGATCCCCATCGATCTGACGCAAAAGACCTTTGTTCTCATAAAACGTAAGGAGCGGTGCTGTTTTGTTGATATATTCGTCCAGGCGGGTACCTACGCTCTCTTCGTTATCATCCGAGCGCTGATACAATTCGCCTCCGCATTTATCACATACACCTTCCTGTTTTGGCGGGTTGAAAATCACATGATAAGTCGCACCGCAGTTCTTGCAGATCCGGCGTCCCGTAAGGCGCGCCATCAGCTTGTCGCGGTCAACTTTCAGGTTGATGACATGATCAAGCTTCGTGTTCAGTCTGCTAAGAATTTCATCCAGCGCTTCCGCTTGCGAAAGGGTTCTTGGAAAGCCGTCCAATAAAAAACCTTTTTCGCAATCGGACTGCTGCAGACGTTCTTCAACAATGCCGATCGTTACATCATCCGGTACCAGGAGTCCTTGGTCCATGTATTCTTTGGCTTTCTTCCCGATGGGAGTCCCCTGTTTAATCGCCAAACGAAATGCATCGCCTGTCGAAATATGGGGAATGCCGAATTCATTGACAATGACTTCCGCCTGTGTTCCCTTACCTGCCCCAGGAGGGCCCATGAATAGTATGTTCACGTTTCTCTCTCCCTCCAAACACTACCGTTACAAGAAACAACGCAATAAGCACCGGGAAGTTCAATGGACTTCACCGGGACCTATTACTATTTATTGATAAAGCCTTTGTAATGGCGCTTAATCAATTGACTTTCGATGGTCTTCATTGTATCCAATGCCACACCGATGACGATGAGCAGTGAAGTTCCCCCGATTTTCACCGAGTTCGGCAGACCGGCAAGCGTACCGAAACCAATCGGAAGCAGAGAAATAACGGCCAGGAAGATGGCGCCGGTCATCGTTAACCGGGACATTACGCGGGTCAGGTACTTCTCAGTCGCTTTACCAGGACGAATGCCAGGAATGTAGCCACCGTTTTTCTTCATGTTATCAGCCATTTGGTTTGGATTCATCTGCACGAATGTGTAGAAGAAAGTGAAACCAATGATCATCAGAACATACAGCACCATACCAAGAGGGTAATCATATCGCAAGTTTGTTTGGATCCATTGGGCCCAAGCATAAGTGTTAAAGAATCCTGCGATAATGGTAGGGAACTGCAGCAGGGATACGGCGAAGATGACTGGAATAACGCCCGCAGCATTGATCTTGAGCGGAATGTGCGTATTCTGTCCGCCGTACATTTTGTTGCCTACCACACGTTTTGCATACTGCACAGGAATTTTACGAATCGCTTGCTGGATGTAAATGACACCCGCAATAATCGCCACGATCACAATAAGTATGATGATCGTCTTGAGTGTATTCATAAATACCTGACCATCTTGAATAAAGTTGGAACTCGCTGTACTCCGGATATACATCGGGATGTTAGCGACAATCCCTGCAAAAATCAGAATGGAAATACCATTACCGATTCCTTTTTCAGTAATTTGTTCACCAAGCCACATCAGGAATGCAGTACCTGCGGTCAATACGATCGCAACGAGCAGGTAATCCACGAAGGTGGCGTTAGGAATCATTTGCGTACCGTACAACCGGTTAAAACCGATGGCCATCGCAAACGACTGAATCAGGCCCAATACTATCGTACCATAGCGTGTCAATTGCGCTGACTTCTTCTTCCCGTGCTCGCCTTGTTTAGCCCATTCGGCAAGTTTCGGGACGACATCCATCGACAACAACTGCACGATGATGGACGAGGTAATATACGGCACGATCCCGAGGGCAAAGATGGAGAACTGATGAAGCGCTCCTCCCGAGAACGTGTTTAAGAGACCAAACAACTCGCTACCCTGCTGATTCGTTTGCTCCAGGACCGTTTTATCGACGCCTGGAACAGGAACGAATGAACCGATACGGTAAATGATCAGTACAAACAAGGTGAACAAGATTCTCTTGCGTAGGTCCTCAACCCGCCATATATTCTTCAGGGTCTTAAACATTAGATCACCTCGGTTTTACCGCCGGCAGCCTCGATTTTCTCTACCGCAGATTGAGAGAACTTGTTTGCTTTTACAGTCAATTTTACGGTTACTTCGCCATTACCAAGAATTTTGATGCCGCTCTTCGTGTTTTTCACGACGCCGCTTTCCACCAAAAACTCAGGAGTTACTTCAGTACCCTCTGCAAAGCTGTTCAGTTCCTCGATGTTCACGATCGCATACTCTTTCCGCGTAGGATTTACAAATCCACGTTTCGGCAGACGACGATACAATGGGTTTTGCCCACCTTCGAAGCCAGGACGCACACCGCCGCCAGAACGAGCGTTTTGACCTTTGTGACCACGGCCAGATGTTTTACCAGTACCGCTACTTGTTCCACGGCCAACACGTTTGCGTTCTTTGCGGGATCCAGCAGCTGAGGAAAGTTCGTGTAACTTCATCGTTCGTTGCACCTCCTTAATATTTCTAGGTTAATCTTGTTGCAAGATTAACCTTCAATTTCAGTAACAGATACCAAGTGGCTCACTTTGTTGATCATTCCGCGAATTGCAGGATTGTCGTTATGAACCACCGTCGAATTTAATTTACGCAAGCCGAGAGTTTTTACAGTCGTGCGCTGAGTTTCAGGACGGCCGATCAAACTGCGGACGAGGGTAATTTGAAGTTTAGCCATGACATTCCCTCCTTAACCGAGCAGCTCTTCGACAGATTTGCCACGCAATTTGGCTACATCTTCAGCACGCTTCAGACGGGACAAACCCTCCAAAGTCGCGTTGACCATGTTCATGGAGTTCGAAGAACCCAAAGATTTTGTCAAGATGTCACCTACACCTGCCAGCTCCAGTACGGCACGCACAGGACCGCCGGCGATAACTCCAGTACCTTCAGACGCTGGTTTCAAAAGAACGCGTCCAGCACCAAAGTGGCCAGTGACCAGGTGAGGAATTGATGTTCCAACGAGAGGAACGTGAATCAGATTTTTCTTAGCATCTTCGATGCCTTTGCGGATGGCGTCAGGAACTTCGCCTGCTTTACCGATACCAGCACCAACCCAGCCTTTGCCGTCACCGACAACTACCAGCGCGCTGAAGCTGAAACGGCGTCCGCCTTTTACTACTTTAGCAACGCGGTTAATATTAACCACTCTTTCAGTCAGTTCCAAAGTGTTAGGATCTACACGCAAGTCGTTTACCTCCTTTTTAGAAATTCTTAGAATTCCAAGCCTGCTTCGCGAGCTGCATCAGCCAGAGCTTGAATCCGTCCATGGTACAGGTATCCTCCGCGGTCGAATACGATCGAAGTATGACCTTTTTCTTTCGCACGCTTAGCAACGAGTTCGCCGACTTGACGAGCAGCCTCAACGCTGCCGCCGTTTTTCACGGAACCGCTAATTTCTTTATCAACAGTAGATGCAGAAACGATGGTTACGCCAGCTACGTCGTCGATCAGTTGAGCGTAGATATGTTTAGAAGAACGGAATACGTTCAAACGTGGGCGTTCAGCAGTACCTTGGATCTTCTTGCGTACACGCAGATGACGTTTGAGACGAGCCTTGTTCTTATCCTCTTTTGTAATCATGTCTTCCCTTTCACTCCTTTCAGTTTTGCCATGACAGCTTCACTTTAAGACGCACGGGGTAAAGAAGGCTTAAGAAATAATCGCTTATTTCTTCTTACCTGCTTTACCTTCCTTACGGATAATGCGCTCACCTTCATACTTAATCCCTTTACCTTTGTAAGGCTCAGGCTCGCGAACGGAACGGATTTTAGCGGCGTATGCACCTACGCGCTCTTTGTCGATACCGCGAACGATGATTTTCGTATTTGCAGGCACCTCGAACTCGATACCTGGTTCTGGAGTGATTTCAACCGGATGAGAGTAACCAACGTTCAGGACGATCTTATCTCCAGACTTGCTTGCACGATATCCGACCCCAACCAATTCCAGAGATTTCGAAAAGCCTTCTGTTACTCCGCTCACCATATTGTTGACAACGCTGCGGGTCGTGCCGTGAAGCGAACGATGCGCTTTGTTGTCGGATGGGCGCTCAACGACGATTTCGTTGTTTTCTACCGTTACCTTCATGTCTTTATGAAGTTCACGAGTCAAAGATCCTTTCGGTCCTTTAACCGTAATAACGGAATTGTTCAGTGTGATATCCACACCGCTTGGTACTGCGATTGGTTTGCGACCAATACGGGACATGTGTTGCACCTCCTTGTTCTGTGACGTGTATTACCAAACGTAGCAGACAACTTCTCCGCCAGCTTTGGATTGACGAGCTTCTTTGTCGGTCATAACTCCCTTGGATGTGGAGATAATCGCAATACCCAAACCGCCGAGGACACGAGGAATTTCGTTGCTCTTCGTGTACACGCGCAGACCTGGTTTACTGATTCTCTTCAAACCGGAGATGACGCGTTCATTGTTGGCACCGTATTTCAGGAAAACACGGATAATCCCTTGTTTGTTGTCATCGATATATTCTGCATCACGGATGAAACCTTCACGCTTCAAAATGTCAGCGATTTGTTTTTTCATCGTCGAAGCAGGCATTTCAACCGTTTCGTGACGCACAGTGTTGGCGTTACGAATACGAGTCAGCATATCTGCAATTGGATCAGACATAGTCATTTTGTGTGAACCTCCTTCCCGATTGTAAACTTCTTACCAGCTTGCTTTTTTCACGCCAGGGATCTGGCCTTTATAAGCTAATTCACGGAAACAAATTCTGCAAATTTTGAACTTTTGCAGTACCGAATGTGGACGACCGCAACGTTCGCAGCGTGTATAAGCACGCACTTTAAACTTAGGCGTACGTTGTTGTTTTACTTTCATCGAAGTTTTTGCCACTTAGCCTGACACCTCCTAAAAATTTTCGGAGAAATGGATTTGCGAATTACTTCGCAAAAGGCATTCCCAATTGAGCGAGCAGCTCGCGGGACTCTTCGTCAGTTTTAGCCGTCGTTACGATAACGATATCCATACCACGGACTTTATCAACTTTATCATACTCGATCTCAGGGAAGATCAGCTGTTCCTTGAGGCCAAGCGTGTAGTTGCCGCGTCCATCAAATGCTTTGGTAGACACGCCGTGGAAGTCACGGACACGTGGAAGAGTAACGTTGAACAATTTGTCCAGGAAGTAGTACATACGCTCTCCGCGCAGTGTTACCTTCACACCGATCGGCATATTCTCACGCAGTTTGAATCCGGCGATGGATTTTTTAGCACGAGTAATTACCGGCTTTTGACCAGCAATCAGCTGCATATCATTAACTGCGGCATCCAGTACTTTCGAGTTGGATACGGCATCACCCACACCCATGTTGATGACAACCTTCTCGATTTTAGGTACCTGCATTACCGTAGAATAACTGAACTTCTGCATCAAAGCAGGAGTAACTTCATTCAAAAAACGTTCTTTCATTCTTGCTGCCATGAATTATGAACCTCCTTTCTTAACGATTCGATTAGTCGATAACCTCTCCGGACTTCTTCGCAACACGGACCTTTTTACCGTTATCCAGCGTTTTGTAACCGATACGGGTTACTTTGCCGCTCTTCGGATCGATATGCATCACGTTGGATACATGGATCGGTGCTTCCTGCTCGATGATTCCGCCTTGAGGGTTGGATTGGTTCGGCTTTTGGTGTTTCTTCACCATGTTCACGCCTTCGACAAGCACACGGTTTTCACGAGGATACGCTGCGATGACACGGCCTTTTTTGCCTTTGTCTTTACCGCTGATGACCATAACCGTATCTTCTTTCTTCACGTGCAGTTTGTTGCTGTGCGATTCCAGAACCTTTTTCACTTTCGGCATTTTGTTACACCTCCTATGACTGCATGTCAGCGATTTATCGGGATCCCGTAACAGCTCACTGTCCGGGAATCAGCTATTAGATTACTTCCGGTGCCAAGGAAACGATTTTCATGAAATCTTTGTCGCGAAGTTCGCGAGCCACTGGTCCGAAAATACGAGTTCCGCGCGGGCTTTTGTCTTCTTTAACAACAACCGCTGCGTTTTCGTCAAAAGAGATGTAAGATCCGTCTTTGCGGCGTACAGAACGCTTCGTACGAACCACAACAGCTTTAACAACATCACCTTTTTTGACAACGCCGCCTGGTGTTGCTTGTTTGACGGAGCAAACGATCAAATCACCGATGGCTGCTGTACGACGTCCCGTACCACCCAGCACGCGGATACACATCAGTTCCTTCGCACCGGAGTTGTCAGCTACTTGAAGACGTGTAAATGGTTGAATCATTGAAATTTCCTCCTTTCGGAAAAACTAACTCTATCTTTAGATGATAACCGCTTTTTCAACGACTTCTACCAGTCTCCAACGTTTGTCTTTAGAGAGTGGACGAGTTTCCATGATTTTAACGGTATCTCCGATTTGTGCTGTGTTGTTCTCATCATGCGCTTTAAATTTCTTCGTGTATTTAATGCGCTTGTGGTAGAGATCATGCTTTTTGTAAGTTTCAACGGCTACAACAATGGTTTTATCCATTTTGTCACTGACAACTTTACCGATTTGCACTTTACGAGCATTGCGTTCTTCGCTCATAGTTAGCCTCCTTCCTGATTACAGACGAGCACGGCTGTGATCTATTAACTAATCCCAAGTTCTCTTTCACGGATGACGGTTTTAGCACGAGCTATTTCCTTGCGTACATCACGGATCCGAGTTGGGTTATCAAGCTGTCCGGTAGCCAATTGAAAACGGAGGTTAAAGAGTTCTTCTTTAAAGCCCGCAATCTTTTGCTCGATTTCTGCAGTGGTCAAGTTACGCAGATCATTAGCTTTCATTTGCTTCACCACCCAATTCTTCACGTTTCACAAACTTCGTTTTGATCGGCAGCTTGTGAGCGGCGAGACGCATCGCTTCGCGAGCGATTTCCTCAGACACGCCTCCAAGTTCAAACATAATCTTGCCTGGTTTGACAACTGCGACCCATTTCTCAACGTTACCTTTACCGCTACCCATACGAACCTCAAGAGGTTTTTGAGTAATCGGCTTGTCAGGGAAAATCTTAATCCATACTTTACCGCCACGTTTGATGTAACGCGTCATCGCAATACGCGCTGCTTCGATCTGACGGTTCGTGATCCAAGTTGGCTCCAGTGCTTGCAAACCGAATTCACCGAAGTTCAGTTCAGTTCCGCCTTTTGCCATACCCTTCATGTGACCGCGTTGTTGCTTGCGGTGTTTTACACGTTTTGGTACCAACATGATTAGTTGCCTCCTTCCTGAGCAGCTTGTTTCTTAGCCGTAGGAAGAACCTCTCCACGATAGATCCATACTTTTACGCCGAGACGGCCATAAGTTGTATGCGCCTCAGCCGTACCGTAGTCGATGTCAGCACGAAGCGTATGAAGTGGAACAGTTCCTTCACTGTAGCCTTCCGAACGAGCGATCTCGGCGCCGCCAAGACGTCCGCCCACTTGAGTTTTGATTCCTTTAGCGCCTGAACGCATCGTTCTTTGGATCGCTTGTTTCAGAGCACGACGGAAAGAAACACGGCGTTCCAATTGCTGAGCAATGCTTTCTGCAACCAGGACAGCGTCCAGGTCAGCATGTTTAATTTCAGAGATGTTGATGTGAACTTTTTTACCGCCTGCAATTTTCGTAACTTGGCTGCGAAGTACTTCAACTTCGGAACCACCTTTACCGATAACCATGCCTGGTTTCGCAGTGTGGATAGTGACGTTCACACGATTTGCCGCTCTCTCGATCTCGATGCGAGAAACAGCAGAATCCTTCAATTTATTTTTCAGGTATTCACGGATTTTGACATCTTCCAGCAAAAGATTACCGAAATCTTTGCCAGCATACCATTTCGATTCCCAATCACGGATGATCCCGATACGGAGTCCGACTGGATTTACCTTTTGGCCCACACGTTATCCCTCCTTATTTTTCAGATACCACCAAAGTAATGTGGCTGGTGCGTTTATTGATCCGGCTCGCACGACCCATGGCGCGTGGACGGAATCTCTTCATTGTTGGGCCTTGGTTAACGAAAACCTGACTCACAACCAAACTGTTAATATCCATCGAGTAGTTATGCTCAGCATTGGCGATCGCTGAGTTCAGCAGCTTCTCCACAACCAGGGAAGCCGATTTCGGAGTGTGGCGGAGAATGGCGATGGCCTCACCAACTTGCTTACCGCGGATCAAGTCAACAACGAGCTTGACTTTACGAGGAGCAATCCGAATAGATCTGGCATGTGCTTTTGCTTCCATTTGTTTTACCTCCTCTCAAACAAAGAGCTTAGAAATTATCTTCTTGTTTTCTTGTCATCGTCCGTATGACCCTTGTAGGTACGTGTTGGAGCGAATTCACCCAACTTGTGTCCTACCATGTCTTCCGTTACGTATACCGGAACGTGCTTGCGTCCGTCGTATACACCGAACGTGTGACCGATAAATTGTGGGAAAATCGTAGAGCGACGGGACCAAGTCTTGATAACCGCCTTCTTGTTCGATTCGTTCATCACTTCTACTTTTTTCAGCAGGTACCCGTCAATGAAAGGCCCTTTTTTCAAACTGCGACTCATCTATAAAATCCTCCCTTCATCCAATCTTCTCGTTACTTTCGGCACTTCACAAAGTTATGCACAGCGTGCATTATTTTGTGCGGCGGCGAACGATATATTTGTCAGAAGCTTTGCCTTTTTTACGCGTTTTGTAACCAAGGGTTGGTTTGCCCCATGGAGACATTGGCGATTTACGTCCGATTGGAGCGCGGCCTTCACCACCACCGTGAGGGTGATCGTTAGGGTTCATAACTACCCCGCGAACTTCAGGACGTTGTCCGAGCCAGCGGCTGCGGCCAGCTTTACCGATTTTGATCAGCTCGTGGTCTTCGTTACCAACGGAACCGATTGTAGCACGGCAAACTTTAAGCAGTCTGCGAACTTCGCCCGAAGACAAACGTACGGATACGTATTTATCTTCTTTACCAAGAAGCTGAGCTTCGGTACCGGCTGCGCGAACCAATTGTCCGCCTTTGCCAGGCTGCAGTTCGATGTTGTGGATAACGGTACCTACCGGAATGTTCTCCATTGGAAGTGCGTTACCGATTTTGATGTCGGCGTTTGGACCGGATTCAATCTTGTCTCCCACTTTCAGACCTTTAGGAGCGATGATGTAACGCTTCTCTCCGTCTGCATAGTGGATCAGAGCAATATTGGAAGTACGGTTCGGGTCATACTCGATCGTAGCAACGGTACCTGGTATGCCGTCTTTCGTACGTTTGAAGTCGATGATGCGGTATTTACGCTTGTGTCCGCCGCCGTGGTGACGAACCGTAATTTTACCTTGGTTGTTGCGGCCAGCTGTTTTGCTGAGCGGTGCAAGCAACGATTTCTCCGGCTGATTTGTCGTGATCTCTTCAAAAGTAGACACGGACATGTTACGTCTAGCCGGGGATGTCGGCTTATACTTTTTAATAGGCACGTGATTTCCTCCTTACTCTACAGATTCAAAAAACTCGAGCGCTTTGCTGTCTTTGCTCAGCGTTACGATGGCTTTTTTCCACTCGGTTGTATAACCGTTGTAGCGGCCATAACGTTTCGGCTTAGCAGGGACGCGCATTGTATTTACATTCGTTACTTTCACTTTAAAGATCGATTCAACAGCTTGTTTGATCTCGGTCTTGTTCGCACGGATATCTACTTCAAAGGCATACTTCAAGTCGCCCATGTATTCAGCCGTACGTTCAGTGATCACCGGACGTTTGATAATATCACGAGGATCTTTCATTACGCGAGCACCTCCTCTACCTTCTGAACTGCTTCTTTCGTAATGATCAGTTTGTCGTACAGAAGTACGTCAAGAACATTAATGCCGTCTGCTGCAACAAATTTCACGCCAGGAATATTCCGTGCGGAAAGAGCCACATTATCATCATAGCCAGGAGCTACGATCAGGGCCTTACGTTCTACTTTCAGATTGTTCAGGATCGCTGCGAATTCCTTTGTTTTAGGCGTGTTCAGAGCGAGTTGGTCCAGAACGATCAGATTGTTAGCGATCACTTTGGAAGACAATGCAGATTTAATAGCCAGACGACGAACTTTCTTAGGAAGCTTGAACGAGTAGCTGCGTGGTGTTGGACCGAATACAGTACCGCCGCCCTTCCATTGTGGTGAACGGATCGAACCTTGACGAGCACGGCCGGTTCCTTTTTGTTTCCAAGGCTTACGTCCGCCGCCGCGTACTTCAGAACGGCCCTTCACTTTGTGTGTACCACGACGCAAAGATGCTCTTTGCAGCAATACCGCTTGGTTCATCACGTGTACGTTCGGCTCTACGCCAAATACCGCATCGTTCAGTTCCAATTCTCCTACTTCGCTACCGCTGACATTAAACAGGGTTACTTTTGGCATTATGTGTTCCTCCTTTCCTTAGGTGATTATTTCTTCACCGTTTCGTTAATTTTAACGAAGCTGTTTTTAGGTCCAGGAATAGCACCTTTAACGAGCAATACGTTGCGTTCAACGTCGACTCTAACAACTTCAAGTTTTTGTACAGTTACCGTAGCATTACCCATGTGACCTGGCAGACGTTTTCCTTTAGGAACACGGTTAGCCTGGATCGAGCCCATGGAACCCGGTCTGCGATGGTAACGCGAGCCGTGAGCCATTGGTCCGCGGCTTTGTCCCCAACGTTTGATAACGCCTTGGAAGCCTTTACCTTTGGAAGTACCGGTTACGTCAACAAATTCGCCTTCTGCGAAGACATCCGCCTTCAGTTCTTGGCCAACCTCGAATGCTCCGAGGTCAACACCGCGAATTTCGCGAACGTAGCGCTTAGGTGCAGTGTTAGCTTTTTTAGCATGTCCTGCTTCTGGCTTGTTTGCACGTTTCTCCTTCTTATCGGCGAAACCGATTTGAATAGCTTCGTAGCCATCGTTCTCAAGATCTTTCTTTTGCAGAACAACACAAGGACCTGCTTCGATAACCGTCACAGGAATTACATTACCTTCTGGAGTAAATACTTGAGTCATTCCGAGTTTTTTTCCTAAGATACCTTTCATGTTGACACCTCTTTTCCCGTCTTAATTCATTTCGAATTACAATTTGATTTCGATATCTACACCGGACGGCAGGTCCAAGCGCATAAGAGCATCCACAGTTTGTGGAGTTGGGTTAACAATGTCGATCAGACGCTTGTGTGTGCGCATTTCGAATTGCTCCCGAGAATCCTTATACTTGTGTACCGCACGGAGAATAGTAATGATTTGTTTCTCAGTTGGAAGCGGAATCGGTCCAGATACACCAGCACCCGAACGTTTTGCAGTTTCAACGATTTTCTCAGCGGATTGATCAAGAATTCTGTGATCGTAAGCTTTCAAACGAATACGAATTTTTTGCTTTGCCATTTTAGTCCCTCCTTCTATCGCCCAATTTGGTATCGGACATACTCCGTGAAAATTTTCTAACCCACCGCTCCATGGCAAAGGGGCCGGGTGTGTCAGTAACCTCTCACATCATCGCAACGTCTCAGAACAACATTCACTATTATATATAAAGAATGGGCATAATGCAAGCTTTTAATGAAAAGCGTTGTTGTTCTTTTCTTCCTATATATAAAGAAAGGAATCCTCCCGCCAGGAGAGGATTCCTCTGTATCTCTTGCGTTTACAACACAGCGTTACTCGTTCCAGCACATCGTTGCTATATAGAAGGCAATTTGCCTTTTAATTATTTGCTGATTGTTGCGATGGCACCAGCAGCTACTGTACGTCCACCTTCACGGATCGTGAACTTCGTTCCTTCTTCAATCGCGATTGGAGCGATCAGTTGAACGGTTACAGTGATGTTGTCGCCAGGCATAACCATTTCAGTTCCTTCTGGAAGGTTAACCACACCAGTTACGTCCGTTGTACGGAAGTAGAACTGAGGACGGTATCCAGTGAAGAAAGGCTTATGACGACCACCTTCTTCTTTAGTCAAAACGTATACTTGAGCAGCGAACTCAGTATGCGGTTTAACGGAAGCCGGTTTGCAAAGTACTTGACCGCGCTCGATTTGGTTACGGTCTACACCGCGAAGCAGGGCACCGATGTTGTCACCAGCTTGAGCGGAATCCAGCAATTTACGGAACATTTCAACGCCCGTAACGACGGATTTCTTAGTTTCTTCAGCGATACCAACGATTTCAACTTCGTCGCCCACTTTAACAGTTCCGCGTTCTACACGGCCTGTAGCAACCGTACCACGACCAGTGATGGAGAATACGTCCTCGACTGGCATAAGGAAAGGTTTGTCAGTGTCGCGCTCTGGAAGAGGGATGTACTCATCGATGATGTTGAACATTTCGATGATTTTTTGTGCCCACTCGCCGTCTGGGTTTTGCAGAGCTTCACGAGCAGAACCTTGGATGATTGGAGTGTCGTCGCCTGGGAACTCATATTCGTTCAGCAGGTCACGAACTTCCATTTCAACCAGTTCAAGAAGTTCAGCGTCTTCAACCATGTCGCATTTGTTCAGGAATACAACGATGTAAGGTACGCCTACCTGACGGGAGAGCAGGATGTGTTCGCGAGTTTGCGGCATTGGGCCGTCAGCTGCGGATACAACCAGGATCGCTCCGTCCATTTGAGCAGCACCAGTGATCATGTTTTTAACATAGTCGGCGTGACCTGGGCAGTCAACGTGTGCATAGTGACGGTTAGGTGTTTCGTATTCCACGTGTGCAGTGGAGATTGTGATACCGCGTTCGCGCTCTTCTGGAGCTTTGTCGATTTGATCGAATGCTACTGCAGCACCACCGTAAGTTTTGGACAATACAGTCGTGATAGCAGCAGTCAGAGTTGTTTTACCATGGTCGACGTGACCGATAGTACCGATGTTAACGTGCGGTTTAGTACGTTCAAACTTAGCCTTTGCCATTTGAACAATTCCTCCTTAAATGGATTGAATATAGGTTTTATGTTTGAACTGACCGGTGTTTATGCAAGCAGTTCTGGATGTAATCGTACCGGTCAGGGTTTAAAACTCAAAAGCAGAAATTACTCGTCAGATCCTTTGGACTTCGAAACAATTTCTTCAGCAATGTTCTTAGGAACTTCTTCGTAGTGGGAGAGTTCCATGGAGAACACGCCGCGTCCTTGGGTACCGGAACGAAGTGTCGTCGAGTATCCGAACATTTCGGAAAGAGGCACTTTCGCACGGATGATCTGAGCGCCGGAACGGTTATCCATACCTTCGATACGTCCGCGGCGGGAGTTCAGCATACCCATTACGTCGCCCATGTATTCTTCAGGCACCGTAACTTCGACTTTCATGATTGGCTCGAGCAGGACAGGTTTACACTTGTCTTTAGCCGCTTTAAGCGCCATGGAACCGGCAATCTTAAACGCCATCTCATTGGAGTCGACATCATGGTAGGAACCGTCTACGATTGTAGCTTTGATGTCTACAAGCGGGAAGCCAGCAAGAACACCATTCTTCATGGCTTCTTCGATACCATTCAGTGCAGGCTGGACGTATTCTCTTGGTACAGAGCCACCGACGATTTTGCTGTCAAACTGGCTGCCAGTACCTGCTTCGAGAGGTTCGAACTCAACCCAGACGTGACCGTATTGACCACGACCACCGGACTGACGAACGAATTTACCCTCAACGCGTGCAGCTTGACGGAAGGTTTCACGGTATGCAACCTGTGGTTTACCCACGTTGGTTTCTACCTTGAATTCACGACGCATACGGTCAATGATGATGTCGAGGTGAAGCTCACCCATACCAGCCAAGATTGTTTGGCCAGTTTCTTCATCTGTATGAGCACGCAGCGTAGGATCTTCTTCTGTCAATTTGCCCAAAGCAACGCCCATTTTATCTTGGTCAGCTTTGGTTTTAGGCTCAACCGCGATTTCGATAACCGGATCCGGGAAGTTCATGGATTCAAGGATAACCGGAGCTTTCTCGTCGCAGAGTGTGTCGCCCGTACCGGTATCTTTCAAGCCTACGGCAGCCGCGATGTCACCGGAGTAAACTTCGCTGATCTCTTGACGGCTGTTCGCATGCATCTGAAGGATACGTCCGATACGTTCGCGTTTGCCTTTGGTAGCGTTCAATACGTAAGAGCCGGATTGAAGGATACCAGAGTATACGCGGAAGAATGTCAGTTTACCCACATAAGGGTCTGTCATGATTTTGAACGCCAGAGCAGCGAACGGTTCTTCATCGGAAGAATGACGCTCAACTTCCGTACCGTCTTCAAGGTGACCTTGAATCGATGGTACGTCAACTGGAGCTGGCAGATAATCGATAACAGCGTCCAGCATCAGCTGAACCCCTTTGTTGCGGTAAGAGGAACCACAGATAACCGGGAAGATCTTAACTTCGCAAACCCCTTTGCGGAGGGCTGCTTTCAGTTCCGGAACAGTGATTTCTTCACCTTCCAGATACTTCATTGTCAGGTCTTCGTCGAGTTCTGCGACTTTTTCGATCAGTTCAGCGCGAAGTTCTTCGACTTTGTCTTGGAACTCGGCCGGAATGTCGACCACCTCAATATTTTGACCCAGGTCGTCTTTGTACATATGAGCTTTTTGCTCAACCAGGTCAATGATGCCCACGAAGTCGTTCTCTGCACCGATCGGCAATTGAATCGCTACTGCGTTCGCTTGCAGACGATCGCGCATGTCGTTAACGACATTCAGATAGTCGGCACCAATAATATCCATCTTGTTTACATATGCGATCCGCGGAACGCCGTAGCGGTCAGCCTGTCTCCATACAGTTTCAGACTGAGGCTCAACGCCCTCTTTCGCACTGAAAACACCTACTGCCCCATCCAATACACGAAGGGAACGTTCAACTTCAACCGTGAAGTCAACGTGCCCTGGGGTGTCAATGATATTAACGCGGTGACCTTTCCACGAAGCGGTCGTCGCAGCGGAAGTAATCGTGATCCCGCGCTCCTGCTCCTGCTCCATCCAGTCCATTGTAGCCGCACCCTCGTGAACTTCACCGATTTTGTGCGTACGGCCTGTGTAGAACAAGATCCGCTCTGTGGTGGTCGTTTTACCAGCGTCAATATGCGCCATGATCCCGATGTTGCGTGTATTTTTCAAGGAGAACTCTCTTGCCATGAAAATAGTCTCCCTTCAAAATTGAAGTGTAATTTATTGAGCCGAATCCTACCAGCGGTAGTGAGCAAACGCTTTGTTCGCTTCAGCCATTTTGTGAGTGTCCTCGCGTTTCTTAACGGAAGCGCCTGTGTTGTTGGAAGCGTCGATGATCTCAGCCGCCAAACGCTCTTCCATTGTCTTCTCACCGCGGTTGCGGGAGTAGTTCACGAGCCAACGTAATCCCAAAGACGTACGTCTTTCAGGTTTTACTTCAATCGGCACCTGGTAGTTGGCACCGCCGACACGGCGAGCTTTAACTTCCAGTACTGGCATGATATTTTTGATGGCTGCTTCAAACACTTCCATAGGATCTTTACCTGTACGTTCTTGAATCAGCTTGAACGAATTGTAAAGGATGCTTTGGGCAACACCTCTTTTACCATCCAGCATGATGCGGTTGATAAGGCGTGTAACCAGTTTGCTGTTGTACACCGGATCTGGCAATACGTCTCTCTTACTAACTGGACCTTTGCGTGGCATGGATATCCCCCTTTCTTAAGTCTTGAAATCTTATAGAATCAATTACGATTTTTTAGCTTTCGGACGTTTCGCGCCGTATTTGGAACGAGCTTGCATCCGGTTGTTCACACCTGCAGTATCAAGCGCACCGCGAACGATATGGTAACGAACACCTGGAAGGTCTTTTACCCGTCCACCGCGAACCAATACCACACTGTGCTCTTGCAGGTTGTGTCCGATCCCCGGAATGTAAGCAGTCACCTCGATGCGGTTCGTCAAGCGAACACGGGCATACTTACGAAGCGCGGAGTTCGGTTTCTTCGGAGTCATTGTACCTACACGGGTGCAGACACCACGTTTTTGAGGAGCGCTAAGTCCTGTCTCTTCACGCTTCAGAGCGTTGTATCCTTTCTGCAATGCAGGGGACTTCGACTTGTAGATCTTAGCTTGACGTCCTTTGCGAACTAGCTGGTTAATTGTTGGCATGTTAGCCACCCCCTTCCCATAATACTTATCCTCATTACAAACCTCTTTTTAAGTCCACAGACCCAGGCGGTTCATAAAAGAACAAATGAAAAGTCTTTGCCGGAAGAACTCTGTTGATTCTCCAACAAAAACGTTCCTTACAACTATGATTTAACGATAGCGGCCATCGCTGCGCCCACTTCAATTCCACATGCTTTACCCAATTGATGCATAGTATCCACATAGGTGATCTTCACTCCATGCTTAGTGCAAAGAGCTTCAACCTTTGAAACGAGCCGGTGTTCCGCATCTTCCGCCACAAACACTTCGGCGGCTTGGCCCAATTCTACGAGTTTCATCGTTTGTTTGGCACCGATCTTGACATGAGCATCCTGTAATCCTTTATCATTAGACATCTTGCGATTCCTCCAAAAGCACAGGGGTACTTAACTACTCACGCACCTTTGCTATATTAGCACTTGCATTAGGCGATGTCAAGAATGTTTCAGGAAAGTTTTCGCGGAAGCAGCCTTTTTTCATGCCGCCTCCGCGCAAAACCGCCTGTTTAGCAGTCTATTACTCTACTGTTGCCGTTTCAAGCTCCTTGGAGTCCTGATCTTCGATGTTCGGATCATCGAATTTGACGCTGCGGTAACGGTTCATACCGGTACCTGCAGGGATCAATTTACCGATGATGACATTTTCTTTCAGGCCGAGCAGCTGGTCAACCTTGCCTTTGATCGCCGCATCGGTAAGAACGCGGGTCGTCTCCTGGAAGGATGCCGCGGACAAGAAGGAATCGGTCTCCAGGGAAGCCTTGGTGATACCGAGCAGAACCGGTTTGGCCACCGCAGGCTCTTTTCCGGACAGGATTGCTTCTTTGTTCGCTGCTTCGTATTCATGAATGTCGGTGAATGATCCAGGAAGAAGCGGTGTATCTCCCGCATCGACGATACGGATTTTACGCAGCATCTGCTTGATCATTACTTCGACGTGCTTATCGTTGATTTCTACGCCCTGGTTACGGTATACGCGCTGTACTTCCTGCAGAATGTAGTTCTGCACCCCGCGGATGCCTTTAATGCGCAGCATTTCTTTCGGGTCGATGGAACCGTCTGTCAGCTCGTCGCCGGCTTCGATTTCCTGACCTTCGCTTACGCGCAGACGGGAACCGTAGGTAACGGAGTACACTTTCGTTTCCGCTTCACCTTGGACTTCGATTTCACGACGGTCTTTCGCTTCGCGGATTTCCTTCACAACGCCGTCGATTTCACTAATGGTTGCTTGACCTTTCGGATTCCGGGCTTCGAAAAGCTCCTGAATACGCGGAAGACCTTGGGTAATATCGTCCCCTGCGACACCACCGGTATGGAACGTACGCATGGTAAGCTGGGTTCCTGGTTCACCGATGGATTGTGCCGCGATGATGCCGACAGCTTCCCCGATTTCCACGAATTTGCCTGTGGCCAGGTTGCGTCCGTAGCACTTCTTACATACGCCGTGACGAGCACGGCAGCTGAGTACCGAACGGATTTGCAGTTTTGTTACGCCGGAGTTGACGATCAGGTTCGCTTTATCCGAATCGATCAGCTCGTTGCGGTTAACCAGAATTTCGTTGGTTTCCGGATGACGAACCGTCTCGAAGCAGTAGCGTCCTTCAATACGGTCATACAGATCCTCGATAACCTCTTTACCATCCTGAATCCGGCTGACGGTAAAGCCTTTATCGGTACCGCAGTCTTCTTCGCGGACGATAACGTCCTGGGCAACGTCTACAAGACGGCGTGTCAGGTAACCGGAGTCCGCTGTACGCAGCGCGGTATCCGCCAGACCTTTACGGGCACCGTGCGTCGACAGGAAGTACTCGAGGACGGTCAGGCCTTCACGGAAGTTGGACTTGATCGGGAGTTCGATGATCCGGCCGGATGGGTTCGCCATCAGACCCCGCATGCCGCCGAGCTGAGTAATCTGCGATTTGTTACCCCGTGCTTTGGAATCAACCATGAGCATGATGGAGTTAAAGCGGTCCATGGATTTCATCAGGATGTCTGTAATGTCATCCTTCGCCTTGGACCAAATATCGATAACGCGGTCGTACCGTTCTTCGTTCGTAATCAAGCCGCGGCGGTATTGGTTCGTAACGACTGCAACCTTCTCGTCGGATTCCTTCAGGATCGCCTGTTTCTCATCAGGAACGATAACGTCGGATACCGCAACGGTTACGCCGGCACGTGTCGAATACGTGAAGCCGAGCTGCTTGATTTTGTCTAGAATAACGGAAGTTTCCGTCGTATGGTAAATCTCGAAGCAGCGGGCAATGATTTGGCCCAGATACTCTTTACCAACAGCGCTGCTTATAGGCAGGTCGTACATGCGCTCGCGGATGTCCGCGCCTTTTTCATAGACGAAATATTTTTCCGGCGTTCCGTTGAACAGATTGTCGCGGGTTGCTTCGTTAATGTACGGGAAGCTGCTCGGGAAAATTTCGTTGAAAATGATGCGTCCGACGGTCGTCAAGAGCATTGCGTCCTGCTGCTTGTCGGTAAAGCTCGTTTTGCCGAGCGCTTTTACTGGAATGGCTACCCGTGCATGCAGACCTGCGGTTCCGCGTTGGTAAGCCGATACGGCTTCGTTCACGGAGCTCAGGATCATGCCGGAACCTTTCTCTTCCTTGTTGTCCATGGTCAGATAGAAAGATCCGAGAACCATATCCTGCGAAGGAGTTACGACCGGTTTACCGTCTTTAGGGTTCAAAATGTTGCCGGATGCCAGCATGAGGATACGGGCTTCAGCCTGTGCCTCTGCGGACAGCGGAACGTGAACCGCCATCTGGTCACCGTCGAAGTCGGCGTTGTAAGCCGTACATACGAGCGGATGCAGACGGATCGCGTGACCTTCCACCAGGATCGGTTCAAACGCCTGGATACCGAGACGGTGAAGCGTAGGGGCACGGTTCAGCAGAACCGGATGCTCTTTAATGACTTCTTCGAGAACGTCCCATACTTCCGGACTTACGCGCTCAACCTTACGTTTGGCGCTCTTAATGTTATGGGCGAGGCCCTTGTTTACGAGTTCTTTCATGACAAACGGCTTGAACAGTTCCAGAGCCATTTTCTTCGGCAGACCGCACTGATACATTTTCAGGTACGGACCAACGACGATAACGGAACGGCCGGAATAGTCAACGCGTTTACCGAGCAGGTTTTGCCGGAAACGTCCTTGCTTACCTTTCAGCATGTGGCTGAGGGATTTCAGCGGACGGTTGCCTGGTCCAGTCACTGGACGGCCGCGGCGGCCGTTGTCGATCAGGGCGTCAACCGCTTCCTGCAGCATCCGTTTTTCGTTCTGAACGATGATGTCCGGAGCTCCCAGGTCAAGCAAACGCTTCAAGCGGTTGTTCCGGTTGATCACGCGGCGGTACAGGTCGTTCAGGTCAGACGTTGCAAAACGTCCGCCGTCCAGCTGTACCATCGGGCGCAGTTCCGGAGGGATAACCGGCAATACGTCCATGATCATCCACTCTGGCTTGTTGCCGGAGTTGCGGAAAGCCTCGATGACTTCCAGACGCTTGATCGCACGATTACGGCGTTGGCCTTGAGCCGTGCGCAGCTCTTCCTTCAGAAACTCGAGTTCCTTTTCGATATCGAGATCCTGCAGCAGCTTCTTGATCGCTTCAGCACCCATGCCCGCTTGGAAACCATAGCCGTATTTTTCACGGTAACTGCGGTATTCTTTCTCGGACAGAAGCTGTTTCTTCTCCAGAGGCGTATCTCCAGGGTCGGTTACTACATAAGATGCAAAGTAAATGATCTCTTCCAGAGATCTTGGCGACATATCCAAAGCGAGACCCATACGGCTCGGAATGCCTTTAAAGTACCAGATATGGGATACAGGAGCTGCCAGCTCAATATGGCCCATCCGTTCGCGGCGCACCTTCGCGCGGGTAACTTCTACGCCGCAGCGATCGCAGACTACGCCTTTGTAACGGACACGCTTATATTTGCCGCAATGGCATTCCCAGTCTTTTTGCGGTCCAAAAATCCGTTCGCAGAACAGGCCTTCTTTCTCCGGTTTGAGCGTACGGTAATTGATGGTTTCCGGCTTTTTCACTTCTCCGCGGGACCATGAACGAATTTTCTCCGGGGATGCAAGCCCGATCTTCATGAATTCGAAATTGTTAACGTCCAACAAGGAGCAACCCTCCTTAACCTAGTCCTAATGATTTAAACCGTGAATGAGGACGGACGGTATCCCCGCCCGCCTTCACACGGTCTTTATTCCACTCCGACTTCTTCGCCTTCCAGGTTGAGGCTCAGCTTATCGCCGGCTGCCTCGTCTTCATCATCGAGCTCTTTCATCTCGATCTCCTGCTCGTCACCGCTCAGGATCTTAACATCCATACCGAGGGATTGAAGCTCTTTGATCAGAACCTTGAACGATTCAGGAACACCCGGTTCCGGAACGTTCTCGCCTTTAACGATGGACTCGTAGGTTTTCACCCGGCCGACCACATCGTCGGATTTGACGGTCAGGATCTCTTGCAGTGTATATGCGGCGCCGTATGCTTCCAGCGCCCAAACTTCCATCTCACCGAAGCGCTGTCCACCGAACTGGGCTTTACCACCCAGAGGCTGCTGCGTAACGAGCGAGTATGGTCCAGTTGAACGGGCATGGATTTTATCGTCAACCATGTGGGCCAGCTTGATCATGTGCATGACGCCGACGGTAACTTCACGTTCGAACATCTCGCCCGTGCGGCCGTCGTACAGACGCGTCTTACCGTTGCGCTGCATGCCGGCTTCTTCCATGGTGTCAAATACATCATATTCATTGGCACCGTCGAATACCGGCGTAGCCACGTGAATACCAAGACGCATGGCCGCAAAGCCCAAGTGGACTTCCAGAACCTGCCCGATGTTCATCCGGGAAGGTACCCCCAGCGGGTTCAGTACGACCTGTACCGGCGTACCGTCCGGCAGGAACGGCATATCTTCTTCCGGCAGGATGCGGGCCACGACCCCTTTGTTACCGTGACGTCCGGCCATTTTGTCACCTTCAGAAATTTTACGCTTCTGAGCGATGTACACCCGAACCAGTTGGTTTACACCAGGAGGCAGCTCGTCGCCGTTCTCACGGGTAAACACTTTGACGTCCACGATAATCCCGTCACTACCATGCGGTACGCGCAGGGAGGTGTCGCGCACTTCACGCGCCTTCTCACCGAAGATGGCGTGCAGCAGGCGCTCTTCCGCCGTCAGCTCCGTTACGCCTTTTGGTGTAACTTTACCGACGAGAATGTCGCCGGCGCTGATTTCGGCACCGATCCGGATAATGCCGCGCTCGTCGAGGTTCTTAAGAGCTTCCTCGCCGACGTTCGGAATATCGCGGGTAATTTCTTCCGGTCCGAGCTTGGTGTCGCGCGCTTCGGATTCGTATTCCTCGATGTGAATCGAAGTGTACACATCTTCCTTCACCAGCTTCTCGCTGAGGAGGATGGCATCCTCGTAGTTATAACCTTCCCAGGTCATGAATGCTACGACAACGTTACGTCCAAGAGCCAACTCGCCCATTTCCGTCGAAGGTCCGTCCGCGAGGATGTCGCCCTTCTTGATGACGTCGCCTCTCTTCACGATCGGACGCTGGTTGATGCATGTGCCTTGGTTCGAACGCATAAATTTGTGTAATTTATGTTTAACGATGTCGCCTTTGACTTCTTTGCCGTCCACGGTCTCGATGCGGCGCACCCAGATTTCGTTGGCGGAAGAACGTTCAACTACACCGTCATATTTGGAAACGATACATACCCCGGAATCCTTTGCAGACTTGTGTTCCATTCCTGTACCAACCAGCGGAGCTTTAGGCACGAGAAGCGGCACAGCCTGACGCTGCATGTTCGATCCCATCAGGGCGCGGTTGGAGTCATCGTTCTCGAGGAACGGAATGAGCGCCGTTGCGACCGATACGACCTGTTTCGGCGAAACGTCCATGTAATCCACGCGTTCGCTCGGCATCGGCAAGATGTTGTCGGACTGCTTATTGTAACGGACGATAACCATTTCATCCGCAAACTTGCCGTCCTCATTCAGCACTGCGTTCGCCTGTGCGACCACATAGTTGTCTTCCTCATCGGCCGTCAGGTAGTCGATCTGGTCTGTTACAATCCCCGTCTTCGGATCGACCCAACGGTACGGAGCTTCAATAAAGCCGTATTCGTTAATCCGTGCGAACGTAGACAAGGAGTTGATCAAGCCGATGTTCGGACCTTCCGGTGTCTCGATTGGACACATCCGGCCGTAGTGACTGTGATGGACGTCACGAACTTCAAAGCCCGCGCGCTCACGCGTCAAACCGCCGGGTCCGAGTGCAGACAGACGGCGTTTATGCGTCAGTTCAGCAAGCGGGTTGGTCTGGTCCATAAACTGGGACAGCTGGGAGCTTCCGAAGAACTCTTTGATCGACGCGATAACCGGTCGAATGTTGATCAGGGCTTGCGGCGTGATGACATTCGCATCCTGGATGGACATTCTTTCGCGTACGACACGTTCCATACGGGACAGACCGATACGGAACTGGTTCTGCAGCAGTTCACCGACCGAACGCAGACGACGGTTACCGAGGTGGTCAATATCGTCCGTGTCGCCGATGCCATGCAGCAAGTTAATAAAGTAGCTGATCGAGGAAATAATATCAGCAGGCGTAATATGTTTAACCGATTTATCAATATTACCGTTCGCAATCACTTTGACGACCTTGCCGTCTTCGATCGGGGAGAATACGTCGATACTTTGCGTCGGAATGTCATCGGCATCAAGCACACCATTGGCAACATGGTACGTCTTGTGTCCGACATTCTTCTCCAGGTGCGGCAGGATTTCGTCAAGGAGACGGCGGTCCACCATTTGTCCGGCTTCGGCAATGATCTCACCGGTATCGGTATCGATCAGCGATTCAGCAAGACGCTGGTTGAACAGACGGTTCTTGATATGCAGCTTTTTATTGATTTTATAGCGGCCGACATTGGCCAGGTCATAACGCTTTGGATCAAAGAAGCGCGCTACCAGCAAGCTCTTCGCATTGTCGAGCGTAGGCGGCTCGCCCGGACGGAGGCGTTCGTAAATTTCGATGAGCGCTTTTTCCGTGGAATCGGTGTTGTCTTTGTCCAGCGTGTTGCGGATGTATTCGTCGTTGCCGAGCAGGTCCAAAATTTCGGCGTCGCTGCCGAAACCAAGCGCCCGCAGCAAAACGGTAACCGGGATTTTACGGGTACGGTCGATCCGGACATACATGATGTCCTTTGCATCCGTCTCCAGTTCAAGCCAGGCACCACGGTTTGGAATCACCGTTGCAGTGTAGGTTTTCTTACCGTTTTTATCGACTTTCGTGCTGAAATAGACGCTAGGAGAGCGTACCAACTGGCTGACAATGACCCGTTCTGCACCGTTGATAATAAATGTACCGGTCTCCGTCATCAGCGGGAAATCTCCCATGAATACTTCCTGTTCTTTGACTTCTCCGGTTTCTTTGTTGATGAGCCGTACTTTCACCCGAAGCGGTGCCGCATACGTCACGTCACGCTCTTTCGCGTCATCGACGGTGTATTTGGGTTCGCCCAGGCTGTAGTCGATGAACTCCAGCACCAAATTGCCCGTAAAATCCTGAATTGGCGAGATATCCTGGAACATTTCGCGCAATCCTTCCTCCAAAAACCATTCATATGATTTCTGTTGGATTTCGATCAGGTTCGGAATCTCAAGTACTTCATTAATTCGTGCATAACTTCGCCGAGTGCGTCGACCATACTGAACAAGATGTCCTGCCAACTTTAACTCACCCCTCATGTCTACTCACTTTAAAAATTGATTGCGAACCTCTGTTTGGAACCTTATAATGGATTCATGCAGAGGATTCATCCACAAATAAAGAAAAGCCCTTACCCGAATGCTTTCGAACAAAGAGCAACTTATCCATGGTCTTGCCTTCTAAACATAGAAGTGACTTCATATCCAGTAGATTTGCCCAAAATGTACATATTATACGTGGACATGCCCTATTTTATGCATATCTCCGCATAAAAACTATTGACATTTCAGCCAACTAAAGACAAGAAGCCTATCCTAATACTGACATTTTATAATAATATCACACATGATTTTTCAAGTCAATAGTCCTATTGCATATTATTGAAAAGATTTTGTAGCCTTAAAAATCCGGTACCCTTTATCCTTGGTGACTTCCTCCACCTGTGCGAACAAGCTCTCCAGCTTCGCCTTTGCCGATGGTGCCCCCTGCTTCTTCTGAATCACGATCCACAAGGATCCACCTTCACGAAGATGCTCATACGCCTGCTCGAAAATCCGATGCACCGTTTCCTTGCCGGCACGAATCGGCGGATTGGTCAGGATGGCATCGAAAGCTTTCCCTTCTACCTGCTGCAGTAGATCGCTCTCCAGAATCGTCACGTTCGTAATTCCGTTCAGCCTGGCATTTTCCTTGGCGAGCTCCACTGCACGGCTGTTCACATCCAGCATCGTCACATGCCCATCCCCGGCCAGTCTTGCCGCCACCAGTCCGATAGGACCGTACCCGCAGCCCACATCCAGAACCTCGGCCCCCTGCGGAATATCCATCGCTTCGATCAGCACCTTGCTGCCAAAATCAATTCCCTTCTTGGAAAACACCCCGGCATCGCTCGTGAACTTGTAGACTGCACCCCGCAGTCGCTCTTCCAGACTCCGCCGGTCATGTCCGGCTTCGGGCTGGTTGGAATAGTAATGCTGTGACATGCTTTCCCTCCGAATCCTTGGTTTCATTACACAGGATCCCCTGGTTCTAGTCGTTTAGTCACAAGGGATGCGGTTTTACAAAAACAAACCCCTTGAATGATCAAGGGGTTTGCTATGTGCTTCAACTGAGAAGGAATTACTTCACTTCTACAGTAGCGCCTGCTTCTTCCAATTTAGCTTTAACGGATTCAGCTTCTTCTTTACCCACTTTTTCTTTCAGTGGTTTTGGAGCGTTGTCAACGAGTTCTTTAGCTTCTTTCAAGCCAAGACCTGTGATTTCGCGAACGGCTTTGATAACGTTGATTTTGGAAGCACCAGCGTTAGCCAGGATTACGTCGAATTCAGTTTGCTCAGCAGCTTCAGCTGCGCCAGCGCCGCCACCAACTACAGCTACTGGAGCTGCAGCAGTTACGCCGAATTCTTCTTCGATTGCTTTAACCAGGTCGTTCAGTTCCAAAACAGTCATACCTTTGATTGATTCCAAGATTTGCTCTTTACTCATGGTTGAACCTCCATTTTATAATAAAATTATTTTTTGTTTGCTTTTAACCTGTCAGAACGGGAAGCTTACGCTCCTTGCTCTTCTTTCTCAGCCACAGCCTTAACTGCAAGCGCGAAGTTGCGAACTGGAGCTTGAAGCACGCTGAGGAGCATGGAAAGGAGACCTTCGCGGGATGGCAGTTCTGCCAACGCCTTGATTTGGTCAACGCCGACTACACGGCCTTCAACCACGGCACCTTTCAGTTTCAAAGCTTCGTTCTTCTTAGCAAAATCGTTAAGGATTTTAGCTGGTGCTACGGCGTCTTCTGCACTGAATGCGATAGCTGTTGGACCGGTCAATACTTCGTCCAGTTCAGTCAGCTCAGCAGCGGCAGTCGCACGGCGCAGCAAAGTGTTCTTCAACACTTGGAATTCAACACCCGCTTCGCGAAGCTGCTTACGCAGTTCGGTAGCTTGGGCAACGTTCAATCCGCGGTAGTCAGCCACTACTGTCGTTGCACTTTCGCGCAATTTCGCAGTTACCGCATCTACAGCTTCTTGTTTCGCTTGAATCACTTTTGCGTTTGCCAATGTCTACACCTCCTGAAAGTTTCAATGACTGTCCAGCCGGACTTGCCGGCCGCCAGTTCGATCTACGTCGGAGTCCGCTTCGAGTCTGAGTACTCTTGGCTTCTCCGATTTCATAGGCAAGTAAAAAGCCTCCGTAGATTTACGAAGGCCTGATGAATGATGATTGTCCGGGCAAAGCGCAGGAAAATCATATATATTCTATCACAACACCTCGGTAGGAAATTAAGCCCTTAGGCACCTACTGTCTACGGTAAGCATATTCAACTTTAGTGGTCGGTCACAAGGACCTAAACAACAACTTTTATATAGTAACAGATAACTCAGAACGAGTCAACGATAACTTATTTAAAGGTTGCTGTATTCACGCGTGCGCTTGGTCCCATCGTCGAGGATACGGCGATCCCCTTCAGATAAACACCTTTTGCAGCAGCTGGTTTAGCACGGTTGAGTGCGTCGATGAGAGATTTGAGGTTCTCATTCAGTTTGGCCGCATCAAAGGATACTTTACCGATCGGTGCGTGAATTTGACCTGCTTTGTCCAGACGGTATTCGATTTTACCGGCTTTGATTTCTTGAACAGCCTTGGCAACATCGAACGTAACTGTTCCTGCTTTAGGGTTAGGCATAAGGCCTTTACCACCAAGCAGACGGCCCAGTTTACCGACTTCGCTCATCATATCAGGTGTAGCGACGCAGACGTCGAATTCGAACCAGCCTTGTTGGATCTTGTTGATCATGTCTTGATCGCCAACAAAATCTGCGCCGGCCGCTTCCGCTTCCTTCGCTTTGTCACCTTTCGCAAATACCAATACGCGTTGTGTTTTACCCGTGCCATGAGGCAGGACAACAACACCACGAACGGCTTGGTCTTGTTTACGTGGGTCAACGCCCAAACGAACTGCAACTTCAACGGTTTCGTCGAACTTGGCAGTCGCAGCCTTTTTCACAAGCTCTACAGCTTCTGCTGGCTCGTATACTGCTTCGCTGTCGATCAGCTTGGCAGCTTCAACATACTTCTTACCATGTTTAGCCATGTTTGTTCCTCCTTTGTGGTTTTAGCGGATATTCCTCCCACATGTGCCGGCCTCATAGGCCGGGTGTCGCAAGAAAAACCGGATTAGTCTTCGATTGTGATACCCATGCTGCGCGCAGTACCTTCAACCATACGCATAGCTGCTTCAACGGAAGCTGCGTTCAGGTCAGGCATTTTTTGCTCAGCGATTTCACGGACAGTGCTGCGTTTAACGGTAGCGACTTTCTTCTTGTTAGGTTCGCCGGAACCTTTCTCGATTTTGGCAGCTACGCGAAGCAGAACTGCAGCCGGTGGAGTTTTGGTAATGAACGTAAAGGAACGATCCTCAAATACCGAAATTTCAACCGGAATGATCAGACCAGCTTGATCAGCGGTACGAGCGTTGAATTCTTTACAGAATGCCATGATGTTGACACCTGCTTGACCCAATGCTGGACCTACTGGCGGCGCCGGATTCGCTTTACCTGCAGGGATTTGCAGTTTAACAACCTTGATTACCTTCTTTGCCATGTAAGACACCTCCTTCAAAAGTGGTTAGCGGGCCTCGAAGCCCTCCCACAAGAAACCTGAAGAACTTTATATCTTCTCCACCTGAGTATAATCCAGCTCAAGCGGGGTTTCCCGTCCAAACATGTTGACGTGTACCTTCAGCTTGCTCTTGTCGACGAGAATTTCTTCTACCGAGCCAACAAAATTCGCAAAAGGACCAACTTTGATACGTACGGATTCTTTAATATCGAATTCGATCTTCGGCTTCGGCTCTTCCATACCCATATGCTTCAGAATCTGTTCCACTTCTTCCGGAAGCAAAGGCGTCGGCTTGGAACCCGAACCCGTCGAACCGACAAATCCTGTAACCCCTGGCGTATTGCGTACAACGTACCAGGAATCGTCAGTCTGGATCATTTCCACCAAGACATATCCGGGGTAAACCTTTCTCATGACGACCTTTTTCTTGCCGTCCTTGTTTACCACTTCTTCTTCCATCGGAACAAGAACGCGGAAAATCTTGTCTTCCATGCCCATGGACTCAACGCGTTTTTCCAAATTGGCTTTGACCTTATTCTCATACCCAGAGTAGGTATGAACTACGTACCATCTTTTTTCCATATCAAGCCACCCGGGACCCTTCTTAAATAATCGCTTCGATCACAGCGGAAATGCCGATATCTAGAACCCAAAAATAAATCGTGACGATCGCAATGGTGCCAAGTACGATAAGCGTGTAATTCGTCAACTCTTTACGATTAGGCCAGCGAACTTTTTTAAGTTCCGCCCAGCTTTCAGAGAAAAAGGAAAACAGAGACTTGAAACCTTTCACGCCGACTACACCTCCAAAAAACTATCTGGTTTCGCGATGAGGAGTTTGCTCGTTACAAAACTTGCAAAATTTCTTCATCTCCATGCGGTCGGGGTGATTTCGCTTGTTTTTGGTCGTCGTATAGTTTCTTTGTTTGCAATTCGTACAAGCCAAAGTGATAATTACCCGCATGCTGTGCACCTCCCGAAGACGTCCTTCTATTTCAGAAGAGTCAATATTGATCCCTAGTAGGAAACAGCCTAAACTTTTCATCGCTGAAAAGAAAAAAAACCGTTCCTGCGAAATGAACGATTAAGCTCGTGCCGAAGCCTTTGCTCTCTCATTCATTAAAACACGCGAATTTAGGCCTACCTAAAACACTTTATCACAAGGGTCAAACCATGTCAACGAAAGAATGGCCTTGTCAATACGCGTTTAAAAACCACGATTCCCTGTCGTTTCAAGCCTTTTTTCTCATCATAAGCCGCCTGCATTCATTTACCAGTATGATTCATTCGTCCAGAGGTTAAACCTCGGCACTTCCGGTGTGAATAAAAAAAGACTCCTTACGAGCCTTTCTTCACCTTAGCGTCTGTTCAATTGTCGCGAACTTCCAAATATCTCTCCAGCTTGCGCTTGACCCGCTGCAGAGCATTATCGATCGATTTCACATGCCGTTTCAAATCTACCGCAATTTCCTGATAGGAGCGGCCATCCAAATACAGCATCAGCACTTTGCGCTCCAAGTCGCTCAGAATCTCGGACATCTTGTCCTCGAGTCCGACGAACTCTTCCTGGTTAATAATCAGCTCTTCCGGATCGCATACCTGCGAGCCGCAAATCACGTCAAGCAGCGTACGGTCGGAATCCTCATCATAGATAGGCTTGTCCAACGACACGTAAGAATTCAGCGGGATATGCTTCTGTCTCGTCGCGGTCTTGATCGCCGTAATGATCTGCCTCGTAATGCACAGCTCGGCAAAAGCCTTGAACGAGGACTGCTTGTCCCCTCTGAAATCACGGATCGATTTGTATAAACCGATCATGCCTTCCTGGATGATATCCTCGCGGTCGGCGCCGATCAGAAAATAAGATCTGGCTTTGGCCCGCACGAAATTCCGGTACTTGTTGATCAAGTACTCCAGCGCTTCACTGTCACCCTCGCGGAAATATTCGACTACGTCCTCATCCGTCTTGTAATCATAATCAGATAACATTAACTCTTTAAGGTCGACGCTCACCAAGAAACCCCCCGGCTGCAACGCAAGGTACCCGTTACTCGTGAAATATACGAACAGTATAAATGATGCTCTCCAAGCCGTCAACCACGGATTATCCAAAAAAGAACAGCGATAGCAAAATTGTCAAGAGCTGCAAATTTGTCATTTCATACAAAAGTTGGCTATTCCCGCCGCCATCGTTCGAAGATTTCGCGGATGTCCGGCGACAGCTTGCTGTCCAGCGTATTGCGCGTCGATCTGGCCTGATCTTCCTTGATCCGCTTCTGGATCATCTGCTCGCTGTTCTCTACTTCGATCAGCAGCTCCCTGGCGGACAAGCGAAGCGCTCCCCGCGCGAAGATGACATGCTGTTCGATCAAATCGCTGGTCGCCACATAGATCTGCCTGCTTCGCCGGGTCAGCTCTCCAACAAGACGCTCAATGCATTCGTCCGCCGTCTCCTTCTCCTTCGTAAAGTACACCTGGACCTTGCTCTGCGAAAAGGATTTGCCCAGCCCCGGCACCCGGTAGGCGTCAAATACCGCGATCACTTTTCTTCCGGAAAAGGCCTGATAATCGGCCAGCCTGGCCAGCAGCTCGTCCCTGGCCTCCTGCATGCTGATCTGCGACAGCTCTGCAAGGGACGGCCATCCGCCGATCATATTATAGCCATCGACCAGAAGCACATCGCGCAAAGCCGCCATTCCGGCTAACCTTGGGTGCGGCGCCGGCGCACAACTTCGTACATCACGACTCCCGCGGCCACGGAAGCGTTAAGCGAGTTGATTTGACCTTTCATGGGGAGTTTCACCAAAACATCGCATTTTTCGCGGATCAGTCTGCCCATGCCTTTCCCTTCGTTGCCGATAACCACAGCGACGGGGCCGTCAAACACATTCGTGTCGTACATCTCGGAGGAAGCCGACACGTCGGTACCGACGACCCAAATTCCTCTCTCTTTCAGCTCCTCAATGGTCTGCCCCAGGTTCGTTACGCGTGCGACCGGGACGTATTCGGCGGCGCCGGCGGACGTCTTGGACACGGTCGCGGTAACCTGCGCCGACCGGCGTTTCGGCACGATTACCCCATGAACGCCGGTGCAGTCTGCGGTCCGGAGAATCGAGCCGAGATTGTGCGGGTCTTCGATCTCATCCAGCAGCAAGATGAACGGCGCCTCTCCCTTGGCTTCCGCGGCCTGCAGGATGTCCTCCACTTCGGCGTAGGCGTAAGGCGCCGCCTGCGCGACTACCCCTTGATGCTGCATACCCGGCGCCATCTGGTCCAGCTTACGTTTGTCCACCTGCTGAATGACGACGCCAAGCTTTTTGGCCTCGAAAATGATCGGCTGCGTCAGATGCTTTTGGGCATTTTCCGCAATCCATATTTTATTAATCGTCCGCCCGGATCGAAGCGCTTCGGTGACCGAATGCTTCCCGGCAATGATTTCTTCCTCCATCGATTTTCCTCCTGATTCTTATTGCCTGTGATGGCCTGCCGTCTTATTTCTTCTTGGGCTGCTGCTCTATGAACTTGATCCCCGTGTCGATTAACTCCTGCATGCGCTCGAACTGCCCGGTATAGTACAAGTATCCGATCAGGGACTCGAACGCGGTGGCATGCCGGTATTCCAGCACGTCGGCATTTTTCGGAATGGTGCCCGACTTGGCGTTGCGGCCTTGGCGGACCACGTCGCGTTCCTCTTCGGTCAGCATCTCCTCCAGCGCACCGACAATCCGGCTCTGGGCCTTGGCTGAGACGAGTCCGGTCGCCGAACGGTGCAGCTGATTGGGTCGCAGGTTCGTCTTGGAAATCAAATATTGGCGGATGGCCACCTCATAGATAGCATCGCCAATATAAGCCAAGACGATCGGCGGAATCAGCCGGGCCGGCTTGGATGGCGGGTAGCTGAACATCCAGCTTCCCGCACTTTCCGGCAGCAGTTCGTTGCCGTCCGCCCCGCTCATTTGCGGCGCCAGCGCATGCCCTGCGCTGTATCCTCCAGCAGAATTCCCTTGGCCGCCAGCTCGTCGCGGATTTCATCCGCGCGGCCCCAGTTTTTGTTCTTGCGGGCTTCGGCACGCTCGGCGATCAGCTGCTCCACTTCCTCGTCCAGAAGCTCGGCCTTTTCCTCGAAATAGAGCCGCAGCACCGCGTTCAATTCGTCAAAAGCCGCCAGCATCGCCTTCAGTTCCGCAGGGTTCGCCACAGGCTCCTGAAGCAGCAGGTTGGCTTCGCTGACCCATTCGAATACGGAGGTAATCGCATCCGGCGTATTGAAATCATCGTTCATTTTTTCATAGTAGGAAGCCAGAATCGCATCCAGCTTCTGCTGCACGGATTCGCGGACCGGACCGTTTCCGTCCGGAGCCACCGTATCCAGGCGGTGCTTCATATTCGTGACGGCGTTGGCGATCCGCTCCACGCTCTTCATCGCCTGATCCATCGTTTCGCTGTTGAAGTTGAGTGGATTGCGGTAATGCGTGGACAGCATGAAGTAGCGGATCGCTTCTTTTTTATATTGGGCGCGCAGATCCTTGACCAAAATGCCGTTTCCGAGCGATTTCGACATTTTCTCGTTATTGATCTTGATGTACCCGTTATGCATCCAGTAGTTGGCGAGCGGCTTGCCGGTCAAAGCTTCCGACTGCGCAATTTCGCACTCATGATGCGGAAACTGCAGGTCCTGTCCGCCTCCGTGGATATCCAGGGTGTCGCCAAGGTAGCGGCGGGCCATGGCCGAGCATTCGATATGCCAGCCAGGGCGGCCGTCGCCCCAAGGGCTAGCCCAGTAAATCTCTCCCGGCTTCGCCGCCTTCCAAAGCACAAAGTCTTCCGGGCTTTCCTTCCGCTCGTCGACACCGATCCGGATGCCGAACTGCAGCTCCTCCAGCTTCTGATGCGATAGCTTGCCGTAACCCGCAAACTTGCCGGTCCGGTAGAAGACGTCGCCCCCTTTTTCATAAGCGAAGCCTTCGTCTTCCAGCTCCTTGATAAAGGCGATGATGTTATCCATGTTCTCCGTCACCCGCGGGTTGATCGTCGCCTTATGAATGCCCAGCCCGTCGAGGTCCTCGTAGTACGCTTTAATAAACGTATCCGCCACCACCGGCACGGTGCTGTTCATCTGCTCGGCCTTGCGGATCAGCTTGTCGTCCACGTCCGTGAAGTTCACCACGTAATTGACTTCGTTGCCGATCTGCTCCAGATATGAGCGAACGACGTCGAAAAAGATCATCGGACGCGCATTCCCGATATGAATGTAGTCGTATACGGTCGGACCGCACACGTACATGTTCACCTTTCCCGGCTGCTTCGACACAAACTCTTCTTTCGCCCGGATCATCGTATTATAAATTTGAAGGGACATATCCACATTTCCTTTCATCCATGAAATTCGCTGCTTCTTTATTTCGAACGTGCTCCAGCCGGGGTTTCCTCCTGCTGCAGCTGGTTGTTTTCCGTGTGTAGTCTTTCCAATTCACCGCGAAGCTGTTCGATCTCCTGCTGCATGCTGCGCAGCGAATCGACGATCGGGTCAGGCAGCTGGTGGCTGAGACGGTCCACCCGGCGCCCGTCCTGCTTCACGATTCTTCCCGGAATGCCCACCACCGTGCTGTTCGAGGGGACTTCCTTCAGAACGACCGAGTTGGCTCCGATGTTGCACTGGTCTCCGACCGTAAACGAACCCAGCACTTTCGCGCCTGACGCAATGACGACATTGTTGCCGATGGTCGGATGCCGTTTGCCTTTTTCCTTCCCGGTGCCCCCGAGGGTAACGCCCTGGTAAATGACGACGTCGTCCCCGATCTCACAGGTCTCCCCGATGACCACGCCCATGCCATGGTCGATGAACAGGCGCTTGCCGATCTTCGCTCCGGGATGGATCTCGATCCCCGTCATGAAACGGCTGACCTGGGAAATCACGCGCGCCAGCGTAAACCACCGGCGTTTGTACAGTGCATGCGCAACCCGATGAGCCCAGATGGCATGCAGTCCGGAATAGGTGAAAATGACCTCGAACAGACTTCTGGCCGCCGGATCATTCTCGAATACGGTTTGGATATCCGATTTCATTTGCTTGAACATATCCGTTCCCCTCTTTGCTTCTTCTGTTCTCCATCGTTACGTGGAGGCACAACCCCTTCTCGTCCTGACAACAAAAGCGATCATCGACGCTTGTTCATCGAAGCCCAACCACGCTCAGCGAAGATTCTTTCAACAAAAAACGCCCCTGCAGCATTATGCTGCAGAGACGTTATACGCGCGGTCCCACTCTGCTTGGGCCTTGCTGCTGACGTGCCCGCCGATAATTCCGGCAGACTGCATCGCAAACGAAAAGCCCCACTTTCTGTCCTCATAACGGCGGACGTCCGGCACAGTCTAACGGGGGAGATCCTCCTCCGCTCATCCATGCAGCTCACAGGTGCATTTCCACTGCCGGCCAATAGGTAACTTCCAGCCTAAAGGAAAACTTGCGCTTCCCTTGCGGTCACCCTCTCTGTCAATGGCGTGATCAATGTACTTCTCCTGATCTTCGCTGATCGCACATTGGATCATTCGGCACTCCCAGTAACAGCGGGGCCGAATTGATTTTGCTTGTAATTATAGCCGATAAGTCGTCTTACTGACAAGAAGTGTTTCAGGGAGCTTATGGGTTAGAATATGCCGTGATTACAAGAAAGAATCCACTTATGCTCCCTTAATTTGCGATTTCAGCCGCTCGATAACGCGTCCGCGGCCCAGCAGGAAGATCGTCTCGTTCAGATCGCGGCCGTGCATCTGGCCGGTCAGCGCGACGCGGATCGGCATAAAGAGCTGCTTGCCTTTCACGCCGGTCTCCTTCTGAACCTCTTTGATAAGCGCGGCAATATGCGAAGCGGTATACTCCTCCGAAGCTTCGATCTTCGCCAGCAGCGCGGACAATACGGTAGGTACCTGCTCCTCAGCCAGTACTGGCAGGGCTTCCTGATCGATTTCCAGATGAGAGCGGAAGAACACCTCCGACAGATCGACAATATCCGATGCGGCTGTCATCTGCTCCTGATAGAGGGCGACCAGTTTGCGCGTCCAGGCCTTTTGCTCCTCATCCAGTTCGGCCGGCAGGCGGCTCGCCCGCTGCAAGTGCGGAATCGCCAGCTCCGTAATCCGGTCGGTATCAGCATTCTTAATGTACGTATTGTTCAGGTGAGCCAGCTTGTTCTGATCGAACACGGCCGGGCTCTTCGACAGGCGGTCCGGATTGAAGATCTTGATCAGCTCTTCTCTGCTGTAAATCTCTTCTTCGCCTTCCGGAGACCAGCCCAGCAGGGCGATAAAGTTCACCATCGCTTCCGGGAGGTAACCCAACTGGTCGTACTGCTCGATGAACTGGATGATCGATTCATCCCGCTTGCTGAGCTTCTTGTGGTTCTCGTTCACGATCAGCGTCATATGACCGAACTGCGGCGGCTCCCAGCCGAACGCCTCGTAGATCATCAGCTGGCGCGGCGTGTTGGAAATATGGTCTTCCCCGCGCAGGACGTGGGAAATTTCCATCAGATGGTCGTCGAGCACCACCGCGAAGTTGTAAGTCGGAATGCCGTCCTTTTTCACAATGACAAAGTCACCGGTGTCCTGGGTATTGAAAGAAATCGTTCCTTTGACTATATCGTTGAACGTGTACGTCTTATTGTCCGGTACCCGGAAGCGAATGCTGGCCACCCGGCCTTCCGCTTCGAATGCCTGGCACTGCTCAGGCGTCAAGTCACGGTGCTTGCCGGAATAGCGCGGCGTCTCGCCGCGGGCGATCTGCTCTTCCCGTTCCTTCTCCAGCTCTTCCTCGGTGCAATAGCAGCGGTAAGCCAAGCCGCGGTCCAGCAGGTCCTGCCAGTATTTCTTGTAAATGTCCAGACGTTCGGTCTGGCGGTATGGGCCATACGCCCCGCCCACATCAACGCTTTCGTCCCAATCCATGCCAAGCCATTTCAAATACTTCAGCTGGCTTTCTTCGCCGCCTTCGATATTCCGCTTCACGTCCGTATCTTCAATTCGGATAATAAACTCTCCGCCCTGGTTACGGGCATACAAATAGTTAAACAGCGCCGTTCTGGCATTGCCAATATGTAAATGTCCGGTTGGACTCGGTGCATAACGTACGCGCACTTTGCTCATCCTGATCCCCTCCGTCATATCATTGATCAATAAAGTCCGTTCAGAAATACTTTACCCTATTCCAGCTTAAATCCTTCAAGATGATAGCACATCTTGGATCAAGCATACAACCGATTGGGCTGCAATGCCTTCTCCCCGACCGGTGAATCCGAGCTGCTCCGTCGTAGTCGCCTTCACGTTGACCTGCGTCACGTCGGCATCCAGCGCCTTGGCGATGACTTCAGCCATCTGCGGAATATAAGGAGCCATTTTTGGACGCTGGGCGATAATGGTCGAATCGATGTTGCCCAGGCGGTATCCCCGCTCCTTGGCGAGGCCCCATACATGCAGCAGCAGCTTCAAACTGTCCGCGTCCTTGAATTCCGGATCCGTATCGGGAAAATGCTTGCCGATGTCCCCCAGCGCAAGCGCACCCAAAATCGCATCCGCAACGGCATGCAGCAGCACGTCCGCGTCGGAATGTCCCAGCAGCCCCTTCTCGTACGGAATCGTGACTCCGCCAATGATGCACGGCCTGCCCTCCACCAGCTGGTGAACGTCAAACCCTTGTCCTACACGTATCATCCCTTTTTCTCTCCCTTGCGTTTCTGCATAAATGCGGCGTACTCCAAATCTTCCGGCGTCGTAATTTTGATATTCGTATAGCTGCCTTCCACAACCGCCACAGGAATGCCCAGCCGCTCCACGAGCATAGAGTCGTCGGTGCCGGCGAAGCCGTCCGCTGCGGCGCGTTCATGAGCCCTTTTCAAATCGGAAAGACGAAAAGCCTGTGGGGTGTGAATGGCCCACAGACTCCGGCGATCAGGGGTCGCCAGAATCGTCCCCGAATCGTTCACCTGCTTGATGGTATCCTTCACCGGCACCGCCAGCACGGCCGCTCCTTCCTGGAGCGCCTTCCGGTAGCATGCCTCAATGTGTTCAGGTTCCACGAACGGGCGAACCCCGTCATGAACCATTACCCATTCTGTACCGATTTCCATCAAGCCGTTGTATACGGATTGTTGTCTTTCGCTTCCGCCCGCGATGACCTTGGTTACTTTACCAAGTCCGTAATCCTGGATCCACTGCTCGCAGCGCGGAATATCGTCCGCACCGGTGACCAGGACTACTTCTTTCACCAGCGGCATTTGTTCAAAAATGTCAAGCGTATGCATAATGATGGGCTTGTCTTCAAGCATAAGGTACTGCTTGCTTTCCTGCGTCCCCATCCGGGAGCCGCGGCCCGCGGATACCACAATGACGCCCACCTGATTCTCTGTGCCCAAGTCGATGCAAAGCCTCCTCAACAACTGACCGAAAAAGAGTATACCCCCATCATACCGCGTTTACTGGGCTTTTTCCAACAGTTTCGGTTTGGCGAAGATCATCCGCCCCGCGGAGGTCTGCAGCACGCTCGTTACCAGCACTTCCATCATATTGCCTATATAGTCGCGTCCGCCTTCAACCACAATCATGGTTCCGTCGTCGAGA
Source organism: Paenibacillus sp. S28 (assembly GCF_016624415.1). NCBI lineage: Bacteria > Bacillati > Bacillota > Bacilli > Caryophanales > Paenibacillaceae > Paenibacillus > Paenibacillus sp. S28. Next base: position 51,355 of record NZ_JACVTM010000027.1, read on the forward strand.
TAAGCCACTCCCTGGCCATGCTCTTTGCCGTCCTTGATCACCTGCACCATAATTTCTTCCCCCGGCAGGACGACCGGCTTCACGGCGTTGGCCAAATCGTTAATGTTCAGTACGGATACGCCTTGCAGCTCACATACCTTGTTCAGGTTAAAATCGTTGGTCACCACTTTGCCCTGCAGCACCTTGGCGAGCTTCACCAGCTTGCTGTCCACTTCGGAAATTTCTTCGAAATCCCCTTCATAGATCAGCACCCTGACGTCCAGTTCCTTCTGGATCTTGTTCAAAATATCGAGTCCTCTGCGTCCGCGGTTCCGCTTCAAGAGGTCCGAGGAATCGGCGATATGCTGAAGCTCTTCCAGAACGAATTCGGGAATGACGATCGTTCCTTCGATAAAACCGGTTTTGCAGATGTCCGCGATCCGGCCGTCGATGATGACGCTCGTATCGAGAATTTTATGCTCCTCAATCCGGCGTTCCTCCGGCAGCTCACCCCGGCTCCATTTGCCAGAAGTCCACAGGGAAGCGAGCTCCTCTTTCTTTTCCAAGCCAATCCGGAGTCCCATATAACCGCACACAAACGTCACGCCGACAGCCAGCAAATCCCCGGCATGTCCAATCCAGGCAAGGCTGGGGTAGATTAATAGAGCTAGCAGCAGTCCTCCGATCAGACCCGACGCTCCGGCCGCCAGTTCATTCATCGGCGTGTTCGAGAACGAAGCGATAAACGAATGCAGACGATACGATACAGCTTGAGCACACAGGGAACCAATCAACATAAATAAAATTGCGCCAACCACAGCGAACATCAGGCTGCCCCACAGCGAATCATCAATCCCAATTCCAGGGAACGACCAGCCTGCTGCATGATGCAGCGAGTACCCGATCCATGCCCCGCATAATCCGGCAAATGCCGTGATCGATTTTCTCAGCATCAGTTCCCTCACCTCCTTGAATCCATATTTTTAATAGTTGCAGATTTCATTAGCAGTATGGTCCATTTTGCAGCAACCTAATCCTGTATATTCCAATTTTTATTGGACGGCTGAACCTTTCTTTTGTACCATCCTACAGAAGTCTCGTTTTTGGTTGAAAATGGGGAATTGACTGGAATATAATAAGTTCAATTCAAAAAACTAGAGGTTAGAGGTGAATAGGTTACATGGGCACACCAAGTTTACAAGACTTTCAAGATCAGGTTTCCGAACTGTTGCTCCGTCACCGCAGTCTGCTGGATGTATTGTCAAAGAATGGACAAAGCAGTGCCTCCGTTAACCGGTCCGTCGCCAAGGCGATTACGGATTGCGGCTGTATTGAACTTCATGCCACCAAACAAACCTTTGCTCCGGGACTGAACCTCGAGGAAGCCAAGGAAACGGTACGGACCCATGTCCAAGGGGAGCTGTGCGAGAACTGCCGCGAGGTGATCAGCACCGAGCTGGGGCGGAACCTGTTCTATATGTCGGCGCTGTGCAATCTGCTCGATATCAATATGGATGAAGTGGTCCGGAAGGAATCGCAAAAATGCTCCACCCTCGGTCTGTTTAACATGTCATAACCGACAAGATTTTTTTATACATCAAAAAAAGCATTTATCTCGCTGCTTCGGGCAGGAAATAAATGCTTTTTATTTTTTGCATCCCGTTCTATTAAACAGGACGTCGTTTATGAGGAGTGGTCGTTGAACACTTTATCGGACTGCTCGCGATGGCGCCGGCGTCTCCGCGACAACCTTCTCACGTTCTCCTTCACACCGTATGCGGCATACAGCACCAGCGGCAGGAAAATCAGCTTGGAGAGCTGATCCGGGAACGTAACGGCGACCGCAACTGCGGCAAGGATGACGAACGGCGCGTACATCATCGCCTTCTTCGGAAAACCGATTTTCTTGAAGTTCGGATACCGGACCGTGCTGACCATCAGGTATGACAGCAGCAGCATGGCGATGATCATATAGGGGGCGGAAATATCATCACGGAACAAAGATAATGTAGCAAGCACACCGCCCGCTGCCGGTATAGGCAGACCTATAAAGTAGCCCGGGCTGCCTGATTGGACGTTAAAACGGGCAAGCCGAAGCGCCCCGCACATGGGAAATACGGCGGTTACCGTCCAGATCAGCGCATGATGCATATCGTGGAAACAAGAAATGTACATGATAAGAGCGGGTGCAACACCAAAGGAAATTACATCCGAGAGGGAGTCCAGTTCCTTGCCCAACTCACTCTGTGCATTGAGCGCCCGGGCCACCCGGCCGTCCAATCCGTCGAGAAGCATTGCAATGATAATCATGATGGCCGCCAAGCTCAGCTTGTTGTCAAGGGCCAGCATAATCCCTACCATTCCGAGAAACAAGTTACCCAAGGTACACATGTTCGGAATTGATTTCGTAAACATTTTCTCACCTCAAATATCGTAGTACCCCCATGTCATCCATTGATTGTATGGCATTTAAATTTGTCTGTCAATGAATACTTGTTCCTGCAAGCGTTTCAGTCCCTCTTTAATATTGCGGGCTCTGACTTCGCCAATTCCATCCACCTCATCCAATTCTTCGATCGTAGCCATCATGATATGCGGCAGCCGTTCAAAGCGTTCCACCAGGTTGTGAATGATGACGTTCGGCAGACGTGGAATTTTATTGAGGATCCGGTAACCACGGGGTGCTACAGACTCTTCTGAGGTTGCGGCCGACAACGGATATCCCAGCAGGCGGACGACATAGTGGATATCGAGCAGCTCGTCGTCGGTCGCCCGTTTCAGTCCGGCGATCATCTCGCGGATCTTCTCATCGTTGTCGTCACGGGCATAGTCTTTGTACAGAAGCCAAGCTTCTTCCTCCATGTTGCTCACGAGCTCTTCCATCTGCATGCTGATCAAGCGCCCTTCGTTCCCCAGCTCGTTGATGTAGCGCTTGATTTCCATCTTGATGCGCAGAACCATCTCCACGCGCTGAATGACGTTGACCACTTCGGGAACGGTGACCAGCTCTTCGAATTCAGAAGCCGACAGGTTCGTCAGCGACTGGTTCAGCACCGCCCGGTACTTCTCCAGCGTCTGAAGCGCCTGGTTGGCTTTGGTTAGAATGACGCCGATCTCTTTCAACGCGTAACGGAGCGTCCCTTGGTACAAGGTAATAATGTTCCGGCGCTGGGAAATCGACACGACCAGCTTGCCGGTCTGTTTGGCGACCCGCTCGGCCGTCCGGTGCCGAATCCCCGTTTCGATCGAAGATATGGACGAGTCCGGAATCAGCTGGGTGTTGGCATACAGAATCCGCTTCAGGTCTTCGCTCAAAATGATGGCCCCGTCCATCTTGGCCAGCTCATATAAGTAGTTGGGCGAGAAATCGCAGTTGATGGAGAAGCCTCCGTCTACAACCTCCATCACTTCGGGACTGTAGCCGACCACCAGCAGTCCCCCGGTTTTGGCGCGCAGCACGTTTTCCAGGCCGTCGCGAAACGGCGTACCGGGTGCCACGAGCTTCAATAAATCGTTCATTTTCTCCAATTGGCTCGGTTCTTTCATCTTCATTTGCCCCCTAATCTAACGCGACCGCTAGTGCATCTGCAACGGTACTCACTCCGATGATTTCAATACCTTTGGGGTGCCTCCATCCTTTCAAACTTTTCTCCGGTAAAATAATCCGCTTGAACCCCAGCTTCTCCGCTTCCCGGACGCGCTGTTCCACACGGGAGACGCCCCGGACTTCGCCGGTCAGGCCGACTTCACCGAACATGACGTCATACGGCTTTGTCGGAATATCCCGAAAGCTGGAGGCGATGCTGACGGCGATGGCCAGATCGACCGCCGGTTCGTCCAGCTTGACGCCCCCCGCCACGTTCAGGTACGCATCCTGATTCTGCAGGAACATACCCATCCGCTTCTCCAGCACCGCAATGATCAGTCCCATCCGGTGATGGTCGATCCCGGTGCACATGCGCCGGGGTGACGGAAAATGCGTGGAAGAGATCAAGGCCTGAAGCTCGACCAGGACGGGTCTGGTGCCCTCCATGCTGGCCACGACCGTGGATCCCGCCACGCCCAGCGGACGCTCGGACAGAAACAGCTCCGACGGGTTCCCTACTTCGACCAGCCCGACCTCGTTCATCTCGAAAATGCCGATCTCATTTGTCGATCCAAAGCGGTTCTTAACGGCTCTTAACAGCCGGTAGGTATGATGACGCTCGCCTTCAAAATAAAGCACACAGTCCACCATATGCTCCAGCAGCCTCGGTCCGGCGATGGCCCCTTCCTTTGTAACATGCCCCACAAGGACGGTGGCGATGCCGAGCCCCTTGGCTACGCGCATAAACCGGGCCGTACATTCCCGGACCTGCGCCACGCTTCCCGGCGCGCTGGTCACCTCGGGAATGTAGACCGTCTGGATGGAGTCGATCACCAGAAACTGAGGCTTTACACTCTCGATCGCCTCTTCGATCAGATCCATATTGGTCTCGCACAGAACGTACAGTTCCGGCGACAGGGCACCGAGGCGATCCGCCCGGAGCTTGGTCTGACGGACCGATTCCTCACCGGACACGTACAGCACGCGCAGGCCGGACTGCGTCAGAGCGTGCGACGTTTGCAGGAGCAGGGTCGACTTGCCGATGCCGGGGTCGCCCCCGACGAGAATGAGCGATCCGGGAACGATCCCGCCGCCCAGAACGCGGTTGAGCTCGCCGATCCCGGTCAGCACCCTTGCTTCCTGGCTGCTCTCTATATTTATGATCGAAAGCGGCTTTTCTTTACTATGAAAAAGCGGGGAATTCATCCCCTGCGTCTTGATGATGCTTTCCGTTTCTTCTACCATCGAGTTCCAGGCCTGGCAGCCCGGACACTTTCCGTACCACTTGGCAGCTTCATAGCCGCACTCGGTACAGTAAAATTTCGTTTTCGATTTGGCCATGCTCTCTCCTTTGCTGCCGCCAATTTGTCTAATTATGTCGTTACCTCAGAATTTTGGCATTATTTTAAGTTTACCATTTATTAAGATTTATCGTAAAGTCTATCCAAAAACTTTACATTGATTTTTCACTGCGAAACAAACAGAAAAGGGACCGACCCGCCGGGTCCATAAAAACCGGCGGGGCAATCCCTTGTTGTTTCAGGCTTCGTATGAAGTCACCGGCTCATTTACGACTGCGTATTAGCCGATACATTTTCGTTTTTGTTGACCGTCAGCGCGCCGTCCTCTTCGTCGATGATCAGCGAGTCGCCTTTGGACACATGGCCCGTGAGCAATTCTTCCGACAGACGGTCCTCGATATGCTTCTGGATCGCCCGGCGGAGCGGACGGGCGCCGAATGCCGGGTCGTAGCCTTCTTTCGCAAGGAATGCCTTGGCTTTATCCGTCAGGGTAAAGTCGACATCGAATTCGCGCAGGCGTTTACGCAGCTCTTCGGTCATCGTCGTCACGATTTCGGCGATGTGCTTCTCTTCGAGCGAGTGGAAGACGATGATTTCGTCGATCCGGTTCAGGAACTCCGGACGGAAGCTCTTCTTCAGCTCCCCCATCACTTTATCTTTCATGTTGTTGTAATCGGCCCCGGCGTCAGCAGCTGCCGTGAAGCCCATCGTGGAGTTCCGCTTGATCGCTTCCGCACCGACGTTGGAGGTCAGAATGATCAGCGTGTTGCGGAAGTCCACCACGCGGCCCTTGGAGTCGGTCAGACGGCCGTCCTCCAGCACTTGAAGCAGAATGTTGAACACTTCAGGGTGCGCCTTCTCGATTTCGTCCAGCAGAACGACCGAGTACGGCTTGCGGCGTACTTTTTCAGTCAGCTGGCCGCCTTCGTCATAGCCGACGTATCCCGGAGGCGCTCCGACCAGCCGGGACGTGGAGTGTTTCTCCATGTACTCGGACATGTCGATGCGGACTACCGCATTTTCGTCGCCGAACATCGCTTCGGCCAGAGCACGGGCCAGCTCGGTTTTACCGACACCCGTAGGTCCAAGGAAGATGAACGATCCAATCGGACGTTTCGGATCCTTCAGACCGGCACGAGAACGTCTTACCGCACGGCTGACCGCTTTGACGGCTTCTTCCTGGCCGATAACGCGTTCGTGCAGGATTGTCTCCATATTCAGCAGGCGTTCCGTTTCTTCTTCCTTCAGCTTGCTGACCGGAATACCGGTCCAGCTGGCCACAACCTGGGCGATATCCTCAGGCGTCACTTCGGAGTCCGTACGGCCCTGTTTTTCTTTCCATTGGTTCTTTGTAACGTCCAGCTCTTCGCGGATCTTCTGCTCCGTATCGCGAAGGGCTGCCGCTTTCTCGAATTCCTGGCTTTGCACAGCCGAATCTTTTTCCTTGCGGATATCTTCAAGCCGGCTTTCCAGTTCCTTCAGATTCGGCGGAATGGTGTACGTGTGAAGCCTTACTTTGGAGCCCGCCTCGTCGATCAGGTCGATCGCTTTATCCGGCAGGAACCGGTCGGAAATGTAGCGGTCCGACAGCTTCACGGCTTCCACGATCGCCTCATCCGTAATTTTCACGCGGTGATGCGCTTCGTAGCGGTCGCGCAGGCCGAACAGAATTTGAATTGCTTCTTCCGGAGACGGCTGATCCACCGTGATCGGTTGGAAACGGCGCTCCAGAGCGGCGTCTTTCTCGATATATTTGCGGTACTCATCCAGCGTGGTGGCACCGATGCACTGCAGCTCGCCCCGGGCAAGCGACGGCTTCAGAATGTTGGATGCGTCGATAGCACCTTCCGCGCCGCCGGCACCGATCAGCGTATGCAGCTCGTCGATAAAGAGGATGATGTTGCCCGCTTGGCGGATCTCATCCATAATTTTCTTCAAGCGGTCCTCGAACTCGCCGCGGTATTTCGTACCGGCTACAACCGATCCCATGTCCAGCGTCATGACGCGTTTGTCACGCAGCGTTTCCGGGATTTCGTTGTTGATGATCTTTTGCGCCAGGCCTTCGGCGATGGCGGTTTTACCAACCCCCGGTTCACCGATCAGCACCGGGTTGTTTTTGGTCCGGCGGCTGAGGACCTGGATAACTCTTTCGATTTCGTTGCTGCGGCCGATGACCGGATCCAGGTTGCCTTCCTTGGCAATGGCAGTCAAGTCACGGGCCAGGCTGTCGAGCGTCGGCGTGCTGACGTTGGATTGGTTGCCGTGATGGCTGGATACAGCTTCGCTGCTCCCCAGCAGCTGCAGCACTTGCTGACGTGCCTTATTCAGGCTGATGCCGAGATTATTCAACACACGGGCGGCCACGCCTTCGCCTTCGCGAATGAGGCCGAGCAGGATGTGCTCTGTGCCCACATACGTATGACCCAGTTTGCGCGCTTCGTCCATGGACAGCTCAATTACCTTTTTGGCGCGAGGGGTATAAGCGATATTCGTCGGCTGTTCCTGCCCCCGTCCGATGAGCGTTTCCACTTCATCCTGGATTTTTTCAAGGCCAAGTCCGAGTCCGATTAAAGCTTTAGCGGCTATGCCGTCCCCTTCCCGGATCAGTCCGAGCAAAATATGCTCCGTACCAATGTTGTTATGCCCTAAACGAACCGCTTCCTCTTGTGCCAATGCGAGCACCTTCTGCGCACGTTCCGTAAATCTTCCGAACATCATATCTCCTGCACCTCCATGAGTTTTATCATCGCTTTTCCACTTGCGTCCTTCATCGTAAAGCTGTATATCATAAAGGCTCAGCGCTTTCCGAGGGTTTCCCGAATGAGCTTCGCCCGGTAAATATCGCGTTCTTCAGTGTTCATATCGTGACCGTAGGTTTTCTGCAGGAAGCCCGGCTGGGTCATCACATTCAGTTCATTCATCACCGAAATGGACGGTCCTTCGAGAATCTCGAGGTCAACTCCAAGGCGCACGTCGGAGAGACGCTGCCCCGCCTCCTTCGAATCCATGACTTCCGCGTAGGATAAAATCCCATAGGACCGTTTGATGCGGTCGGTAATGCGAAGTCTGGAATCGTTCATAAGCCGCGTGCGTGCATTTTTCTCATGCTCGATAATCTGCAGCACGACGCTGTGGAGGTTGTCGATGATTTCATTCTCGGTCTGTCCCAATGTAATCTGATTCGAAATTTGGAACAGGTTACCTATTGCTTCGCTGCCTTCCCCGTAAATTCCTCTAACGGTGAGCCCAACTTGTGAAACGGCGGATAAAATCCGGTTGATCTGCTGGGTCATCACCAGCGCCGGTAGGTGCATCATGACCGAAGCCCGCAGCCCTGTGCCCACATTGGTTGGACAGCTGGTCAAGTACCCGTGCTTATCGTCAAAGGCGTAATCGATGTATTCCTCAAATTTATCGTCAATGCTCGAGGCCTTCTCCCACGCTTGGCGGATTTGAAAACCGGGGTATAGACATTGAATGCGAAGATGGTCCTCTTCGTTAATCATAATGCTGACCGATTCGTCCTCACTGAGGATCACCGCACCGTTCTGGGATTCATTCGCCAAATTAGGGCTGATCAAATGCTTCTCTACCAGCACCCTTTTGTCCAGCGGATCGATGTGGTCGAGCTCCACGGTATAAAAAGTTCCAAAAGACTGAAGGTGATCACTGGGAATACCCGTCAGACGTTTGAGCACTTCCTCCGACTGCTGGCGGGTGGCCAATAGCGGAAAAGGAAGATGCTGCAGGTTGCGCGCAACCCGAACCCGGCTGCTGATGACGATTTCGGAAGCATCGGCCTGGCCGCGCATCCAATCGCTCAGCGCTTTCTCGGTAAACCGGAGATTTGGCATCACGCATTCCTCCTCCTTCGAGTGAACTTTACTGTTCAGACAATTCTTTCTCAAGCTTACGGATCTGGTCGCGCAGCTTCGCAGCCTCTTCGAATTCCTCTTCATGAATACGCTGCTGAAGCTCGAGCTTCAAGCCGTCGATTTTCCGTTTGGCTTGAATTTTGCTGCCGCCTCTCTTAGGCAGCTTGCCGACATGTACGGTACTGCCGTGAACTCTTTTGAGCAGAGGGTCCAGGCGGTTGCCGAAGTACTTATAACAGGAGCTGCAGCCGAACCGGCCGATCTTGCTAAACTGCGAGTACGTCATTCCGCACTCTTCACATCTCAGCGATTGAGCAGCCTTGGCGCTGCTTGCCGCCCCTTTGCCGGCCATGTCAATGTCCATGAGACCAGACAGCAGGCTGTGTATAGAAAATCCGCCAGAGGTTCCGGGGATCATTTCCCCTTTCTCCCGGGCACAGGATTCGCAAAAATGAAACTCCGTCTTCTCACCATTCACAATCTTGGTAAAATGGAGAGTCGCCGGTCTCTTACCACATTCTTGGCAAAGCATACCGATGTACCTCCTTTTTCTCCGTAAGCCTATTTGCCTAACAAAGAAATCAGCATCGCCTTCATCAGCCGAGCACGTATCTCATCCCGGTAAGGAAGCTTGATCATCAGGCACTCTCTGGATATCGCGGCGCGCATAATGCTCGCTTCGCGTTTGCTAAGGATGCGTGCTTCCTCCAACTGATAGATCAGCCCTTCGGCCACGTTCTGATCGATGCGTTCCCCAATCGTTTGGTGGAGATGCGTATGAAGCGCCGAGTATTGCGGGAGTTCAATCCGTTGAATCCGGATATACCCTCCGCCACCGCGCTTGCTTTCCACAAGATAACCTTTTTCCAGCGTGAATCGTGTACTGATCACATAGTTGATCTGGGATGGAACGCATGAGAACTGATCAGCCAGATCGTTGCGCTGAATTTCAATCATTCCTTCGGGACTATCATGCAGAATACCCTTCAGATATTGTTCAATAATATCAGAGATATTACGCATTGTTCATCCTCCATTACGTTAAAACGTCAAGACCTTCATGGTCATTCGTTAGTCCGTTCGCATACCCATACCATCTTCTCTAAACTTAACCAATGGTCGTGGGCTCGAATCTGGATCTTAACCGGGTGAATATGTTATAACTGATCTAAACCTTGCGCACTCACTATTGTGAGTTCAACGGTAAACAAACATACATTTGAATTTACGTTGACTTTGACTTTCTTTGATCTAAATTATAACATATTCTCACGTTTTGCCAAGAGGGTGTCTCTTCATTTTTGACGTTCTCCTTCTTTTTATACCGCACCGATACAAAATAACCCCCTGCAACATATGCAGAGGGCTATTATTCTGACCGGATCCCGGCTCAATAGAATTGTACAGCAAGGTACTTTATTCCATAATTAAAAGAAGTCCATAAACAAGGTCTGTCGGGCGGGGATCCGCGCTTCCAATATGCTCACTGCCTTCGCACTGCCTGAAATTCGTCCGGATTGGTATAGTTCAGCCGGCCGTTTGAACCCCGTCAGCATGACGGTCAGTGCCTCGATGTCGCAGCTAAGGACCTCATCCTGCTGTTCTTGAGATGAATCCAGGGGAGAGACCGATGCGGTTCCGTCCGATGAAAACGACCAGCTCCAAACGCCTTCATTCCATGGTGCATACATATCCGTCAGCTGAATAGTTAGACGCTCGGATCCCCTCTCGCCGGAGGCTGTAAAAGGATAAGCTTCGACGAGTTTCTTCATATTTACGACACGGGCCATCCCATATGGAATGATCTCCTGGTTAATCCGCGGATCGGCCAAATGATATGTAAGACTGTCATCCATCGGCATGAAATTGACGATTACCTGCGTCACCATTGAATCGTGATTGGCGATGTAAGTCCATAGCGCACGACGTGCCTCATCCGTGACATAAACGAGTTCATCGATGGTGAACTCCTTGTTTTCCACCTTATAAAGAACATATCCCTCCGGCGCACCTGAAGCCGAATAATAAACCGCGGTATGCCCATCTTCATCCAGTACCGAACGGGTCCACCATTCCCGGGTTCGGACCATTAATCCATTATAACGTTTGGAAAATGCAGCATAGACCGTATCCAGAACATCCACGTCTTTGATATCCCGCCGAATCGCACCTTCAGTGATGACCTTTGCCGGCAATTTATCGGTAGAAATGACATATTTCTTGTACTCACTGAACATTTCCCAGCCGTATTTCCGGTAAAACGGGTAGGAAAAGGGGTGCAGCATGGAAAAGACCTGCCCGTTCTCATTCATCTGCTGCAGAGCGTGCGTCAACAGATGCTTAATATAACCCTGCCTTCGGTTCTCCGGCCATGTGGAAACGCTCGCAATTCCGCCCATAGGAAAAGTCTCACCTTGAACCGATACCGTAAACGGGATTAACACCAGCTTAGCAGCCAGTTGCTCATCTTCGTCAAAAATGCCCCACACCTGCTCAGGTTTAAATCGTTCTTTGGCCAGCTGCTTTCGCTCGGGAGTCATCTTGTATTGAAAAGCATATTCGCTTAGCCGAGTGCTTTGCTCAAATTCTTCTTCCCGTAAATTCCGGATTTCCATGCTTCCACCTCGCCTATATTAAGGATGTGCCTGCGAATTCAATCAAACCATCATCGTCCTGACAATCATTGAATTCAATTCAAAGACGAGTATGGCAAAACCTGTGTGCAAAGTCAATCCATCCTGCAAACTATCCTGTTTACCTGGGGACAACTAATATAAAGAATAGGATCTTGTCGTGGTTATTCACGATCATCTGTGGGTTATGGGGATCATTTTGTGTATTTGTGGATGGTTTTTTGGCGAAACGGGGAGTCGAAAACGTTATCTGTGCATAATTCAGATGAAGGAATGTCAAAAACATTGGAGCCTGTGGATGAAAAAAGCCCCTTATCAACAGGAGCGGGGGGAACAAAAAAACCACTGTCGATGTTATCAACAGTGGTCCTTCGCTTGGCAACGTCC
>NZ_JACVTM010000028.1:0-61095 GCF_016624415.1 Paenibacillus sp. S28
TTATACTCACTCGTTGTTCAGTTTTCAAAGATCAAACTTCGTTTCGTTACCACTCAGTGTTTCAGCAGCAACTCTTATATTATATCAAGTCCGACTTAGTTTTGCAAGCTCTTTTTTTAAATCTTTTTTTCAGGCTTGCTGTCCAACGCTTAAAGCGATGTTTTCTTGGCCGGAATTAGAATATACCATGTTTATAATTCTATTGCAAGCTTTTTCGACAAAAAATTTGTTTCCCCATTTATTCCATTCCCTCTGGTTCTATTCGTTGCACGCTGCAAACCATGCATAACCTTCATATATACTATCAAATCGTCTACCCTGTCTCCAAGCACGTCTTAATGGTTAGAGTAACTTCCCTCCTTATCAGAGTGCGCCTGCTCGCTCGAGCAACAGGGATCCACATAGCATTCCTTTTCTACAACATTATATATTCCCAACATCCACACATTTCTTTGCGGTATATAATAGATACCTTTCAATTTTGCCAAAAGTAAAAAAGCCCCCATCCGCTCCATAGCGGACAAGGGCAAGTCATTCAGCTCATCAATTCCTTAACTTACTCGGCACCGAGGAATGCGAACCGGCACACCACGATGATGGCCAGCACCCACATCAGCCAGTGAACTTTCTCTTTGCGCTTGCCGAAGATGTTGGCGAAAACCGCAAGTATCACATAGGACAGGATCCCTGCCGAAATCCCGTTGGCGATCCCGCCGGAGAACGGCATCAGGACGATCGTCAGGAAAGCCGGGAAAGCTTCAAAAAAGTCGTCCCACTCGATGTGGCGAACCTGGCTCATCATCAGCACCCCGACGATGATCAGTGCCGGCGCGGTAGCTGCCGATGGAACCACCAGCGCGAGCGGAGCGATGAACAGGGACAGCAGGAACAGAACGCCTGTCGTGATGGCCGTCAAGCCTGTGCGTCCGCCTTCCTCAACGCCTGCCGTGCTTTCCACGAAAGAAGTGATCGTGCTCGTACCCAGAACGGCACCGGCGCTGACGCCGACCGCATCGACGAGCATCGCTTTACCGACGATTTTCTCGCCTTTCTCTTTATCCTTCATGATGCCCATCCGGGTCGTCGTACCCACGAGTGTTCCAAAGGTGTCAAACAGCTCCACGAACGTGAATATAAAGACGATATCGAACAATCCGATGTGCAGCGCACCCTTCAGATCGAGATCCCCGACGGCCAGGTTGGAGAACGAAGGCAGCCAGTTGGCATGGGACAAGCCGCTGAGGTCCGTCACGCCCATTGGAATGCCGATCAGCGTCGTTACGATAATGCCGATCAGGAGTGCCCCTCTTACTTTCAGGACCATCAGAATGGCGATAATCAAAAGTCCGATCAAAGCAAGCAGCGCATCTTTATGTGTAAAGAAATCGCTTAGTGCCAGGTTGAAGCTTCCGCCGCCTATCGGCTTGCTGATATCGGTACCGGCGTTCACGGTGATCGAGATCAGGTTGGCGAGCTTAAAGCCGATGATGGAAACGAACAAGCCGATACCAACCGTAATAGCGGTTTTAATGTTTTTCGGAACGGCGACCATCAGCATTTGCCGGACGCGCGTTACCGTCAGAATGATAAAAATAATACCCGAAATAAATACGGCGCCCAAAGCAGCCTGCCAGGTAATTTGACCATTGGATCCAAGCACGACGGTCATAAAATATGCGTTCAGACCCATACCCGGCGCCAAGGCGATCGGGATATTGACAAACAATCCCATCAGAATGGTAACGAGGCCCGCGCCGACTGCGGTGGCGAAAAACACGCCTTCATGAGGGATACCCGCACCGTCCGGCCCGAGAAACAGATTGTTGACGAACAGGATGTACGCCATCGCCATAAACGTCGTGAGACCGGCGATCATTTCTGTTTTTACATTTGTGCCGCGTTCCTTTAATTTAAAGAACCGTTCCATTTTCAAATAATCCCCCTTAGAAATTTGAGTCAGAACGACAAAAAAGCCCGGCAGACCGCAAAGCGACCACCGGACATTATGAATGAAAGAAAGAGATATCCCGCCAGCATCAGCTTGGACTTACCATGGTCAAGGCAAGCTGCGCTGCGAGTTGGACATCATCTCTTCTAAATTCGTAGCCAGATCATTACGGTGATCTCGTAGAGACTCCCGGGCCAATTCCCGGGATTATACGAAAGAACATATGTCGTTTCTCACATCATTCATTGTATGGAGACAAGCTTCACTTGTCAACAGAAAAAACGAATAATCGAGAGTGTGACATGATTCAATGTTCGGAAATTTACATATTTCTCCCATGGAGCAATGGCGCTTTACCCAGAACATTTTTTCTAACTAGGGCTTAGCTTTTGGAATCGACCCGGAAATTATGTAGAAAACAAAAAAAAGACCCGCACCTGCCTAAGCAGATACGGATCTTGAACCTAACGATTAACCTTACTCCCACTCGATCGTGGCCGGAGGCTTGGAGGTAATATCGTACACGATGCGGTTAACGTTCTCCACCTCGTTGACGATACGCACCGAGATTTTCTCCAATACGTCCCACGGAATGCGGGCCCAGTCGGCGGTCATGCCGTCGATCGAAGTTACCGCGCGGATGCCGACGGTGTACGAATACGTACGTGCGTCACCCATGACGCCCACACTCTTCATGTTCGGCAGAGCCGTGAAGTACTGCCAAATTTCCCGGTCAAGCCCGGCTTTGGCAATTTCTTCGCGCAAAATGTAGTCGGAATCCCGAACGATCGTCAGCTTCTCTTCCGTCACTTCGCCCAGCACGCGGATCGCAAGGCCCGGACCCGGGAAAGGCTGGCGATAAACGATTTCTTCAGGCAGACCGCATTCCTCGCCAACTTTGCGGACTTCGTCCTTAAACAGCGTTTTGAGCGGCTCGATCAGCTTAAATTTCATATCCTCCGGAAGGCCACCCACGTTATGATGCGACTTGATCGTCTGAGCCGTTGCCGTTCCGCTCTCGACGATATCCGTGTACAGTGTTCCTTGCGCCAGGAAGGCAAAGTCGTCAAAACGCGCAGACTCTTCCTCAAACACGTAAATGAATTCGTTGCCGATGATTTTCCGTTTTTGCTCGGGATCGTCCACGCCGGCCAGCTTGGACAAGAAACGCTCGCGGGCGTCGATTTTGACAACCTTCATATCGAATTTGCCTACAAAGGTATCCATTACGCTCTCGGCTTCGCCTTTGCGCAGCAGGCCGTGGTCGATAAACATACAGGTCAGCTGATCGCCGATCGCCTTGTGAATCAGCATCGCAACGACAGAGGAATCCACGCCGCCGCTCAGCGCGCACAGCACTTTCTGGTCACCGACGGTTTCGCGGATTTCACGAACCTGATCCTCAATAAAGGATTCCATCGTCCAGTTACCCTCACAGCCGCAAACTTCATAAAGGAAGTTGCGGATCATTTCGTTGCCGTTCACGGAGTGGCGTACTTCCGGATGGAACTGCACCGCGTACAGCTTCTTCTCGCCATGGCTCATCGCCGCGATTGGAGCCGACTCCGTACCCGCGTCGAGCTGGAAGCCGGACGGAAGCTCAACAACATGGTCCCCGTGGCTCATCCATACGACCTGACGGTTGTCCAATCCTTGGGTAAGCGTCGTGTCCGGTTTAAACTCAAGCTCTGCTTTTCCGTACTCGCGCTTGTGCGCACGCTCCACTTTGCCGCCGAGCTGCTGCGCCATCATCTGCATGCCGTAGCAAATGCCGAAGATCGGCAGCCCCAAATCGTACACAGCCGGGTCCACATGGGGTGCGTCTTCCGCATACACGCTGAGCGGTCCGCCGGAGAACACGATACCCTTCGGGTTCAGCTCCCGGATCTTCTCGATCGGCGTGTTAAAAGGCAAGAGCTCGCTATATACTCCCAGATCGCGGATGCGTCTTGCGATTAATTGATTATATTGTCCCCCGAAATCGAGGACAACGATGATTTCATTTGGCTTATTCATTACCGTGCCTCCCTCAATTAATGAAATCAATTATACGCAACGATAATTCATACCGTCAAGGAAGCCGCAGCACCTAAGTTATGCCAGCCTGCCGGCGATCAAAAGGCATCTTCGCAGGAAAGCGCTCCCTTGACTGCGGCTTACGGGAACCTGACCATAAGCTATCTTTTCCCATTCCGCGGCAAAATCGTACATTTCTTTGCGCATCATTTCATCATCTACCTGTAGGGACTGCACGTATTCCCGAACGGTGGCCCCCGGCAGAGCCGAGCCATAGCGGCGGGTAATGCCCTTCCAGGCCGGAAGCGCGGCCCGGAGCAGCTGCTCCTTGCCCGGAAAGGTCCGCCGCGATAAATACACCAGGCACCACAGCCAAATCAGGCCGCGATACATCCAGGCGCAGCGGACGGCGGCGGCCAGCAACAAAGTGGTGGCAGCCGCTCCAACCGCGATCCACACATGCTTGGCAATAAAAGACGCGATCCCGAGCGTGATGTTCTTCAACTGGAGGGCGGCGTGAACCCAATCCCAGGTCCCCCCTGAATGGACGTCCTGTGCCTGGACCGTTCCACTGTCGGAAGGCAGCGCAAATCCAGGCGTCGGGTCGAACGGAATCCAGCCGGAGCCGGGGAAATATACTTCGACCCAGGCGTGAGCGTCGCCTTCGCTGATTTGATAGCGTCCCGGGTGGCCGCTGTCCTCTTTTCCCGGGGCAAATCCCCTGACATACCTTGTTGGAATTCCCTCGCTTCGCAGCAGCACCGCCATGGCGGTCGAAAAGTGGTTGCAGTATCCTTTCCTTGTCGTAAACAGGAAGTCATCCACAAAATCCTCGCCTTGGGGCGGGACGCGGGTATCCATCGTGTAGGCGTAGTAGGTTTTCAAATAGTCCTCCACCGCGACGACCGCGTCATATCGTGTGAGCGACGCCGACGTAATCCGGTCCGCCAGCTGCTTCACGCGTTCGGGCAGCTTGTCCGGCAGCTGAAGGTATTCGTCCTTCACCCGCGCCGGATCCGCTCCCGTCTCTTCCCGCA
Organism: Paenibacillus sp. S28; assembly: GCF_016624415.1. Lineage (NCBI taxonomy): Bacteria > Bacillati > Bacillota > Bacilli > Caryophanales > Paenibacillaceae > Paenibacillus > Paenibacillus sp. S28. Next base: position 5,002 of record NZ_JACVTM010000028.1, read on the forward strand.
GCAGCTGCGGATCCACGGCGGGAATGTCCGCCTTGATCCGGTAGCCGTTCACTTCTGGCACGCCCGAAATCAGCGGCACCTTGACCGTTCCCGCATCTTCGTCGGCGATCACGGTCAGGGACACCGATTTCCGGCTCGACTCCAGGTCGAGCACCTCGGCGATGGGGCCGCCTGCAAAGAGAGGGAAGCTCTCGGTCATGGGCCGGCTGAACATGATTTGCTGGGTAACGGTCCGGTACTCGGCCATCGGAGCTGCCGGCTCCTCTGCATCCGGGTCCGAGCCTTCAGGCCGGACCGCGCCCGGAATGAACAGGGTGCGGGAATCGGCCTCCTGACCGGTCCATTTGCGGCCATCATAGAGGCTGAGCGTTTCCCCGCGCCAATATGTAGGGACGGGGCTCTCCGCTTCAAAATAGAGCCGCCCGCCTTGGCTCAGGGGCATTCCCATGTCCTGATCGTCCCCGCTCAGGTTGTAGCCCGTCACGGCTGTGGCTGAGGCGTCGCCGTAATTGTCCCGGATCCAGGATTCCAGCCGGCCGGCTGCCTGCTCCAAGGATAACCTCCCCGGAGGCTTGGCCTCAGCCGCATATCCCAGCCCCCAGCTGCCGCCGAGGACCAGGAGGGACAGCAGGCTGAGCGACACGATCCAGGTGCCGTACACCTTGCCGCTAAACCTCCCCGATGTATCGCTCTCGCGCAGTCCGGACAGATGCAGCATCCCTTGAAGCAGCAGCAGCAAACCGCAGGTGCGGATCATATCGGCATAAATATGGATGCCAAGCAGCGTCTCAAGGCATATCAGGTAGAGCAGGGTGGCCGCGGCGAACAAAAAAATGCTGCGCCGCGACAGGGCGAGCGATTGCACGGAATAAACCAATAAGGACCAGCCGACGATCAAAACCAGCGTCCGGGTCTCAGAGCTGGTCTCGGCAAAGTGCCCGGTGGACAGCAGCAGCAGAATATCATCGCGGCATTGCGATATCCAGGAAATCAGCCAGCTAAAGGGCTGGCCCTCTCCGGAAACGTTAAACCAAGCGGCCCCGACCAGCACGAAGTACACCGGGAGGGTAAACGTCCACCTCGTCAGCAGGGTTCCCCACAGCAGCAGAAGCGCTGTCAGCCACAACAGCGTCGTCATAAATCCGTCGTCCGTGGAACCCGTCAGCGGCCGGAGCGGAATGAGCCATTCGGCGAACAGCCCCATAAAGGGCAGAGAGATGATGAGTCTGTACAGAAGCGGATCCGTACGCTCCTCCATCTATACCGCCCCCTCTCCGGGGAAGTTCGACTCCACGTGACCGACGCGGGATACACGGCCGCCGTGCACGATAAAAACACCGGCCCCCAGACGCGAAAGCAGCGCCGCCCGGCGGAACAGGCCGGGGTCGTGGATCGCCGCAGCGTACGATGCCGAATCGCTGCTGTCGTTTCTTTCCGCAGCGCCTGCGCAATAGATATCCACATATCCCCCGGAGGAGATGATCCCGGATACGGCGCGGAGCAGCTCGTCGGTCAGATAGCCGGTGACGACTGCCGTTCTTTTGCCCTTCAAGTTCCCGGCAGCTTCCTGAAGCTGTGCAGGCAGCGGCATGCCGCCGGCCAACGTCAGTCCCGACAAGGCTACGAGCATGCCGGTGATCTCTTGCCCGGTCTCCTGCCTTAACGCCGGGCCGGGTCCTCCGGCTTCTCCCGGCACATCGGCACGAAACCCGGAGCTGAGCAGCACCACCTTCTCGCCGGCACGCCCGGCTTCAATGAGCAGCCCTGCCGCCGTCGAAACTGCGGTCTCGAACCCCCGCTGCGCGGCCTCGCCGCTGACGTCGCCTGCCCGGGCGCCGGCCGGCATATAGCCGCTGAAGGAGCGGTCGATCATGACTGCGTAAGAGGACTGCTGCGCCTCCTCCGGCAGGCTCGTATGCAGGCTGCCCCACCGGGCGAGGTGCTTCCAATGGATACGGTTCGGCGGATCCCCCGGAACGTATTCCCGCACCTCCATTCCCTTCATGCCGTCCGCAAACCGGGGAGGCCGGAGACTGGTCTCTTCGCTGTAAGACAGCGAAGCCGCCGGCCGGCATTCCTGTCCGACGGGGAGCGGCTCCGGCAGCACGATAAACCGGCCTTCTCCCTTTACGACCTTCCTTCCCTGGAACCAGCCGAACAAGCCGCCCCATTCCAGCGCACAGGCTTCAAACCCGTAATGCCCCCGCGGAAGAGCGGGAATCTCATAGCGATACGTTAAAGAGCGCCGAAATCCCGGAAAGAGCACGCGCCGGAAGCTCCCGCCGGTATAATAATCCTCCACAGCCATCCAGGGGAGGGGCAGCGGTGAGCGGAAATGAATCCGCATGGTCACGGGCACGGCCTCTCCCGACGGAACCAGGCTTTGGGGCAAGCATCGTTCCACCCGGATTTGCCGGGGACCGAGCAGCTGAACCAGCATGCCGCCGGCCAGCACCAGGCAGGTCACAAATATCATGAACCATAAGGCCTTGCCTCCGTGCAGCCGGTACATGGCCACCAGACCGCCCAGCACGGCAAGCCCGATCCCCCATTCGAGGACCCGCCGCATCATAAGCGGCCTCCTTTGCGGGAGTGAACGGGCAGCACCAGCTGCTGCAGCAGCTCCCGGACCAGCTCCTCGCCGCTGGCCCCCGCAAGAAGCGCGGCATGGTTCAGCATCAGCCGGTGGGCGAGGACCGGCACAGCAGTATCCTTGATGTCGTCCGGGATGACATAAGAGCGGCCGGCCATGTAGGCCGAAGCCTGGGATGCGTTCATCCAGGCCAGCGTCCCCCGCGGGCTGATGCCGAGCTGGACGTTCGGATGGCGGCGCGAGGTGTCGGCCACCTGGACGAGGGCCAGCTTAATGGACTCGTCAACGAAGACGCCGCGGACGGCGCGCTGCATGTTCGCCATTTCTTCCGCCAGCATGACCGGCTTTATGGCGTCCAACGGATGCTCCAGCTGCATTCGCGTTAGCAGCTCCACCTCCTGGGCCGGCTCCGGATACCCCAGGCTCAGCCGCATCATGAACCGGTCCATCTGCGCCTCAGGCAGGCGGTAAGTCCCTTCGAAATGCAGCGGGTTTTGCGTCGCCAGCAGCAGGAACGGGCGCGGAAGCGGATAGGTGGTGCCGTCCACGGTCACCTTCCGCTCTTCCATCGCCTCAAGCAGGGCGGATTGGGTCCGGGGCGAAGCCCGGTTAATTTCGTCCGCCAGCACGATATTGGAGAGAACCGGTCCGGGCCGGAACTCGAAGCTGCCGCTGTGCGGATGGTATATTGATGTGCCCGTTACGTCGCCGGGCATCAAATCGTATGTGAACTGGATCCGGCCGAACGTGCAGCCAAGGCAAGCGGCGATGGCCCGGACCAGCATTGTTTTGCCTACCCCCGGAACATCCTCCAGCAGAATGTGGCCGCCGCTTAGCATGGATATTAGGGCAAGGCGTATTTCCTTTTCTTTACCGACGATAACGGATCCGACGCGCGATAAGACGCGGTTCAATAATTCCGGGGCAACATCATCATGAAACACCGATGGAGTCGACAAAGTAACAACCTCCGTTTCCAATCATGGCTTGTTCCCCTCAAAACAGGGAATCTATCAATATTCTCTCCATGTAGAAAAGGAAGTAGACCTGCCGCACCGGCTCATTTTTTAAGAGTGACGAAACCCTCTGCAAAAATCGTAGATTCGCTCCATTGGGCATCCAGACCGTTAAAATACCGTGACCCGACGCTCCTCTTCATTAACCGATGCCGTGATTCCGGCATATCCGGAAGCTTCAAACAAGCTGCGCAGAGGCACCCACAGCGATCCATTGACCGTCAGCACCTGCAGCGTCGCCCTAGAGATCACCTGATTGCCCTCCAACGCCTCAAGCCTGCCCGTTTCCGCATGGATCCGCAGCGAAACCGCGGCGTCCGCCGACAAGGACGCGACCCAGGCCGCTCCGGCCGAATCCCAGGCCGTACTGCCCCCAATCCGCTCGGTCAGCGCGCGCAAAGGCACCATGTAATGTCCGTCAACGATGCTGTACTCGCCGGTATCCAGCGTGGTCTCGAGCCCGCCGACATCCAGGCGGAGCGGTTTGCCAGGCTCGAACAATGCAGCGTTCTGCGCGACATGCGACTGAATCCAGGCGGCGCTTGGCGCGCTTCGCTTCAGTCCGCGGGCTGTGGCATTCACTTTAAATTGAACCGGCGGGTCTTGCGGTGACAACACACCGAACTGATATCCGCGGGCCTTGTACCAGCTAATAATTTGCGGGAGGGCCTTCACGCTTTCCGAATGGCCGGGACCGTCATGCATGAGAAGAACTACCTTGCCTCCCGGGACGTCCGACGTGGCACCCTTCACGATCTCCGCAGCCGGGACATTACGCCGCTTGGAATCGCCGCTGTCCACGTTCCAATCCGTCACGACGTACCCTGCCTGCTGCAGCAGTTTAAAGTACGTGTCGTCAAAATGCCCGGCCGTCCCCCCGGGGGCCCTGACCAGCTGCGGCCTTTCTCCCGTGATCAGGCGTATCTCCTCTTCGGTATCTTTGATTTGGTCCCAGAACGCAGGAAAAGATTGATAGAGTTCGGTATAATTATGGTCATATGTATGATTGCCGATGGCATGACCTTCCTCGTAGATCCGCGAAATGAGCTGCGGATATTTCTTTACCTGCTCACCGAGAACAAAGAAGGTTGCACCAATCTTGTTTTTCTTTAAAATATCCAGCACCTCGCCCGTTAAATCGCTGGGGCCGTCGTCAAAGGTCAGATACACCGTTTTGGGGCTGACCGGAGCGGGTTTCTTCGTCGTATTGGAGGCAAGCAGCCCCGCTTGGCCCACATGGACCGGATCGGTTTGCCGTCCGATGACAGCAGAACTCTTTTCCCTTGCAGCTTCAATGCCCGGAGCCGTCTTGACCGCATTCTGAACCAAGGGCGTCAAAGGCTGAAGCAAGGTTCGCCCTTCCCGGACGCTTGCGCAGAATATGATAGCTATCACCGCCAAAACGACCCCGATCGATCCCAGAACAACGCTGAATGTCTTCTTCACCATGTACCTTCTACCTCCACTATTTCTATGAGTTCTGCTTTCTGGTAGATTATATGGTGAGAGAAGTGGAAATAGACTTAAGGAAAGCCGAATCTTTCAAGAGCTTAATCATCCTTGCTTCCGGATGTAATCCGGCTGGAGTCCGGTTGTTTGATCTTAGGGGCCCGACCTGAATTGGAGTGAAAACCTTTTGGAATTGTTAAAATGGATACATTTGATGTTCGAGCAATACGGCTACCTCGTGCTGTTTCTCGGACTGGCATTGGAATTTATCGCTCTCCCCTTCCCAGGTGAGACGACGATGGCCTATGCGGGCTTCCTGTCTTACGACGGCATGCTTCATTACGGGTGGCTGCTGATCGTTGCGTTTGCCGGAACGACCCTGGGGATGACCATTACATACTTCATCGGCCTCAAGGCAGGCCTTCCTTTTCTCCAGCGCTACGGCAAATGGTTCCTGCTCTCCGAGCATAAACTGGAACGGGCCAGCCGCTGGTTTAACAAATACGGGCAAAGCCTGGTCTTTATCGGATATTTCATCCCCGGCGTCCGCCATTTTACCGGCTACTTCGCCGGCATGATCGCCCTGCCCTTCCGCAAATTCGCGTTGTTCGCGTACAGCGGCGCGCTGCTCTGGGTCATCCTGTTTATCAGCATCGGCAAAATATTCGGGCCGCAGTGGAAGTTCGCTTTTCACCTGGTGGAAAAGTACTCCTTCTGGATCGTCGGCGCCGTCATTATCACTGTTGTCGGGTTTCTTCTCTACCGTTACCGCAAAAAAATGCGCTCGCTGCTGTCCAAACTGCATGTCAGCTGACATGCCGGGACAGTGAACGGCCACGGCGAGGAAGCGATGAGCTCCGTCCAGTGGCGCTTCCCCTGCCTCGTTGCCACAAATAAAAAAGACGCACGCTGCATGAAATGCAGTGCGCGTCTTTTCTTTTACATCCTAAAAATATAAGTTCATTAACCCTCCGCGTTTGCGGTGCTGACGCTTTGTCCTTGAAGCTCGTTCTTGAGCTCGGTGTGCGGCTTCGTTCTCTTGATGAAGAAAGCGAGAGCCAGCGCGGCGACACTCAGCCAAGTTGCAACGATGAACGCATAGTTAATGCCGTGAACCATCGAATCGGCGGTCAGCTTCGCCATAGCGGCTTTGTCGGCCGGATTGACCGTACCCCCGGCAAGGACGTCCTTGACATGACTCTTCGTTTCATTGGTCATGACCGTCACCAGGATCGCCGTACCGATCGAGCCCGAAATGGTACGCAGCGTATTGGACATCGCCGTACCGTGAGCATTCATGTTCCGCGGCAGCTGGTTGAGGCCTGCAGTCTGGATCGGCATCATCAGCATCGACATACCGAACATCCGAATCGTGTAAATGACGATCAGATGAGTGTACGATGTTTCAACGGTCAAACGGCTGAATTCATAAGTCATGATCACCGTGATGATCAAACCGACGACGGCCAGCCATCTTGCCCCGATTTTATCAAAGACCGCACCGGTAATCGGCGACATGATCCCCATCAGAATCGCGCCGGGCAGCATCATGAGGCCCGATTCGAGCGGCGTGAAGCCGCGGATGTTCTGCAGGAAGATCGGCATTAGGATCATGCCCGCGTACAACGCCATCGTGATAATGACGTTAATGATCGTCGTCAGCGTAAACATGTTGTATTTGAAAATCCGGAACTCCAGCATCGGCATCTTGGATACGAGCTGGCGCCATACAAAGAGAATCAGACCTACCGCGCCGACTATCAGCGTGGCAATAACGGTCGCGCTTCCCCATCCGTCGGTACCCGCGTCACTGAAGCCATAGAGCAGGCCGCCGAAGCCGATGGTCGACAGAACCACCGACAGGAAGTCGAATTTCGGTTTGGTCACGCTCGTTACGTTCTTCAAGAAAAATACGCCGATTAATGTGGCGATGATCGCTACCGGCAGGATGATGTAGAACAGAACCCGCCAGGAGTGATGTTCAACGATGTACCCCGACAATGTCGGTCCGATAGCCGGAGCCAGGATCATGGCGATCCCCATCATGCCCATCGCAGAGCCCCGTTTTTCGATCGGGAAAATGTTCAGGAACACGACGGTCATCAGCGGCATCAGAATGCCTGCGCCAGCCGCCTGAATGACGCGTCCGGTCATAAGTATCCCAAAATTGGGTGATATCGCGCATATCAGCGTTCCCAGCGAAAACATCGTCATCGCCGAAATAAACAGCTGGCGGGTTGTAAACCGCGCGATCAAAAATGCCGATACTGGAATCAATACGCCGTTAACCAGCATGAAGCCGGTCGTAAGCCATTGGCCTGTCGTCGGCTGAATGCCCAAATCATCCATAATTTTGGGCAGGGCGATATTCATCAAGGTCTGATTCAAAAATGCCACGAATGCGCCGAGGAGCAGTGCGGCAATGATCGGCCCTTTCCGGATATGCTCCATAGATTGAGCTTGACTGCTATTCATAATTACTTTCTCTCTCTCCCTTTTGGCTGAAAATCTGAATAATTTGCTGGTGTGTCGCTAGTAAATGGCTTCTGTCCTCCTGTTTGATCTGTAAAAGAGGCAGCAGGCAGCCCATGCTGACTTGCTCGGTCTGCTGTCTAAGTTCATCTCCCTTCTCAGTTATCCGCAGCGCGATCGACCGCCGGTCCGTCTGGAGCCGTCTGCGTTCAACGAGCCCGGCCTTGACGAGCCGATTGACAACCCCGCTGGTGGCGCTGTTCCCCATAAGAATTAAATCTGCCAGCTCGGAGAGTCCGATGTCCGGATGCTCGCGGAGCGTGTGCAGGACAAGATATTGAATCCAGGTGGTCTCAAGAGCATCGGCATGCTTCCAGAAGATTTGGTAAAACGTGAGATTGACCTGGCGAAAAGAGTACAACAGTTCGAGAATTTCTTCTTGAGGACCCAAAATCATTCTTCACCCTGTTTCTATTTCCATCTCTTAATATTTCGCATACGAATTATTTTAAAACCAACATGTTTACGTGTCAATAAAAACATAAGAATAAATTTACATATATTTTTGCAATTCATTTTCAAAAATATCCCTGAAATTTACCGGAATCGCTTTCATTAGAAGAGCGGTACTCGGAGCGGCTGCAGACCAAAACTGGGCCCCCGAACCATTCCGGGAAGCCCAGCTCCTATTCAATGCTTTACTTCCTATAGATATGATCATGCGTTTTAATATTTGTACGGCGAGCTACATAAAATTAAAGGACTGACACGACGTCGCCGGCATGGCCCGCCACCCGGAGCTTCCGCCATTCCTTGATGAGCCTTCCCTCTTCATCGATCAGGAACGTCGAACGGACGACGCCCCAGAACTCGCGCCCGTACATTTTCTTCAGCTGCCATACGCCGTACAATTCGCTCACATGATGGTCCTTGTCGGACAGCAAAGGAAACGGCAGGCTGTATTTTTCGGCAAATTTGCCATGGGATTTAAGCTCGTCCGGGCTAATCCCAAGCACGACCGCGCCTTTCGCTTCAATCTGAGGAAGTGCGTCGCGGAAATCGCAGGCTTCCTGCGTGCACGCAGGTGTATTGTCCTTCGGATAAAAATACAGCACCACCTTGCGTCCCCTAAAGCTGCTGAGGGTGATCTCCTCCCCTGTAGAAGCCGGAAGGGTAAAATCGGGAACGATGTCTCCAACTGCAAATTGTGTCATATGTATCACTTTCTCCTTTCAGAGGCCAAGCACTGCATCTATATAAATTGAACACTTTCGTTCATTTTATCTTGGTGAAATGCTTTCCAGAATGTAAAATTGATTGTATTGTCAAAAAAAATTATAATAAATGAATCCTTACTCTACAAATGTCTGAACATGTCGAAGACAAGCACTCTCCTTCAACAGGATAGCGAAAGGAAGAAAAGGAATGACTCCAAGGAAAAAAACAATATTATGGATTATAGCCATTATCGTATTAGCCATCATCGGTTATGCGGTCTATTATTTCGCATCAATTTATAATGGCCTGCAGGGATTGCAGAAGTCCGCCGAAAACTCTCCTTTTAAATCGGTTACCCCCGTCGAAGTCAAAGTTCCCGATCCTCCCAAATGGGAAGGCACCGAACCGGTCAACATCCTGCTGATGGGCGTGGACGCCCGCGGCATCAAGGAAGGTGAAGTTCCCAGGTCTGACAGCATGATGGTCGCCTCCCTGGATCCCGTCAAGAAGCGCATCAATGTCTTTTCGATCCTCCGCGACACGTACACCGACATTCCCGAACACGGCCAAGACCGCATCAATACAGCGATTACCCATGGACCGAATACGGCAATGAAGGCAGTCGGTGATCTGCTTGGCATTCCTATCCAGTATTATGTCTATACGGACTTTCAAGGATTCATCAAGCTGGTGGACGCCGTCGGCGGCGTAGATTTCTACGTGGAGAAGGATATGTATTATCCGAGCAACGCGGACAACCATGAATACGATATCGACCTGAAAAAGGGCCAGCAGCATCTCGACGGCACAACAGCTCTGCAGTACGTCCGTTTCCGTCATGACGCAACATCGGACTTCACGCGGACGGAGCGGCAGCGGGCCTTCCTGAAGGCGGTCGCCCAAAAAATGCAGTCCACGACGTCCATCATGAAGCTGCCGAACATTTTGGAGCAGGTCAGCCCATATATAGATACGAACCTGTCCGTCAATGACATGTGGAAGCTGGCGACAGTCGGTTACCAGAGTCAAATGGCCGGCAGCGAGCAAATTCCGCCGATGAAGCTGCTGAAAGAGGAAAAGATCGGCAGTGCTTCCGTCCTGACCGTTTCCAGCGAAAGCAAGCTGAAGCAGTATATCCAGGACATTATGAACAAGCCGGAGACGGTGCCGGTATCCAGCGAAGGCAAAACAGGCACCCCAACCAATACCAATTCAACAACCTCCGGCGAGACCGGGGAGAACGGCAGTACGGGCAGCAGCAACTAGGCAGCCCGCCTGCTTTTTATTTGAGAAAGGAAGTTATCCGTCATGAATCGAACACGTTCCGAACAATTATATCAGGAAGCACTGCAGCACATCGTCGGCGGCGTCAACAGCCCCTCCCGCTCGTTTAAGGCGGTTGGCGGCGGGGCGCCCGTCTTTATGAAACGGGCGAACGGAGCCTACTTCTGGGATGAGGACGACAACCGTTATATCGACTACCTCGCCGCTTACGGCCCGATCATTACCGGGCACGCCCACCCGCATATCACGGAAGCCATTACGCGTGCCGCTCAGAACGGCACCTTGTACGGAACGCCGACGCAGCTTGAAATCCAGCTCGCCCGGATGCTGAAGGAAGCGATCCCGTCGATGGACAAGGTCCGCTTCGTCAACTCCGGCACCGAGGCCGTCATGACGACGATCCGCGTCGCGCGTGCCTATACGAAGCGCAACAAGATCATCAAGTTCGCCGGATGCTATCACGGCCATTCGGACCTCGTGCTCGTGGCGGCTGGCTCGGGCCCTTCCACGCTCGGCATACCGGACAGCGCCGGCATCCCGACGAGCATTGCGCACGAGGTCATTACCGTGCCTTATAATGACCTCGACGCCCTTCAGGCGGCGCTGGCAAAATGGGGCGACGACGTGGCGGCCGTCATGGTCGAGCCGATCGTCGGCAACTTCGGCATGGTTATGCCGAAGGAGGGCTTCCTCGAGGGCCTCTGCCGCATGGCTCGTGACAACGGCTCCCTCGTCATCTATGACGAGGTGATCACGGCCTTCCGCTTCCACTACGGCAGCACGCAAACCTTTGCGGGCCTGCAGAACCATGACGCGATCCGGCCGGATCTGACCGCCCTCGGCAAAATCATCGGCGGCGGGCTGCCGATCGGAGCCTACGGCGGCTCCAAGGAAGTGATGGAGCAGGTCGCGCCGCTCGGCCCGGCCTACCAGGCCGGCACGATGGCGGGCAACCCGGCCTCCATCTCTGCGGGCATCGCCTGCCTTGAAGTGCTTCAAGGCGAAGGCGTCTATGAAGAGATGGACCGGCTCGCTGCGAAGCTCGCGGACGGACTGCAGGCATCGGCCGGCCGCTACGGCATGCCGCTGACGATCAACCGCATCCGCGGGTCGCTGTCCACGCATTTCTGCGACCATCCGGTGACCAACTACGACGAAGCGCAGGATACGGACGGTGAAGCTTTCGCCGCCTTCTTCCGCGCCATGCTAAACCGTAATATCAATCTCGCGCCGTCCAAATACGAGGCCTGGTTCCTGACCACGGCCCATACCGAAGCGGACATCGACGCGACGCTGGAAGCGGCAGATGCCTCCTTCAAGGAGATCAGCAAGTAAGAGAGGATCCGGGGAGGCCTGGAATCCACCCCGATCATAACGAAAGACCCTGCCTGCGGCTGTTCAGCCGGGGGCAGGGTCTTTTTTGTATTTATGATAAGTACCTCTAAGCTAACATCTGGCCACAATTCCGGCCGTCCGCTTCCTTACTGCTGAGGCTTGATCTCATCGAAAAACTTGGTTTGCACCAGTTTGGCCGCGTCGTCCAGCTGTTTCTTGGAGTCCGTGTCTTTCTTCGAGAACAGCTCCTGTACGACGTTGGACATCGCACCATAGTAATCCTGGGTGCCGTACTGGGCTTCAGGCTTGCCGTCCAGCAGTCCGAACAGGTTCGGATCGTATTTGTACACGTTGTCGTACTTGTCGTAAATCGCGGCCACCTTTTTACCGTACTCCGAATCGTCCTTGAAGTAGTTCAGCGGCGCCGGCACGAAATATTTATTGTTGGACTTACGCTCCTGAATGTTGCCCTCGAGCGCTTCCAGCCCTTTATCCGTAAAATAGTCGAACGTGATGTAGCGGAACGCCATTTCCTGCTCATCCTTGGTGGCGTTCGGATTAATGACGAGATAGTTGCCGCCGAGAATACCGTAATGCTTGCCGCCTTTCTCGGCCGCCGGCATCGGATAGGCCAGCACGTTCTCCGGCTTCAGCCCGCCCTGGTTGAGCGCGGCGTCAATGACGTCATACGCGCCTGCGATGACCATCGCCGTCCGTCCCTGCTGGAACGCGTTCAGGGCATCGCTCCAGCCGAGAGCCCAATCCTTCGGAATGGCGTTTGCTTCCCATCTCAGCTTTTTATAGAAATCGAGCGCCTTCACACCGGCATCCGAATTGAACGCCGCCGTATATTTCCCGTTCTCCACCTTCTGGATTTCCCCGCCCGCTTCGAACAAGAAGTTCGTCCAGTTCCATCCGGCTTCATTGCCTTTCCCCATCGGCGCAATGCCGGAGATGCCCTTCTTCACATCAGCGGCGCCTTTGGCCGTGTTGTACATATCGTCCCACGTCCAGTCCAATGGCGGCACCGGAACCTGCTTGGCGTCAAGCAGCGCTTTGTTGATCATGGTCGACGTGATGTACCCGTTCTGGGTAACGCCGTAGACCTTGCCGTCCACCATGAACTGGTTTTGCAGCAGCGGATTCATTTCGTCCTTGTATTCCCACTTGTTGTACAGGTCCGAGATATCCGCGACCCAGCCGCGTTCCACCAGCATTTGCGCTTCGGTCGCAAACGTGTTGTAGAATGTCGGGGCTTCGTTCGAAGCCATTTTGATGCCGATTTCGTTGACGCTGTACTGCCAGTCGTCCTTCACGATCGTCACGTTCGGATACTTCTCGGTGAACCGTTTGATCTTGTCGTCTTCCTGCTCCCGCAGATCTTTTTGGTCCGGAAGCGGATAGTGGATTTTGATCGTGATTTTCTTCTGGGTAATATCGTCCTCCGATTTCCCCGCATCCGTCGTCGCCGTCGTTCCCCCGGATCCATCGGACCCGCCGCCCTGATTGTCGCCGCCGGCCGTTTTGCTGCCGCCGCTGCAAGCCGCAAGCACCGAGGCCGACAGCAGGAGGCACATCAGCACCATGGAAAACTTACGCATTGAAACTCCCCTTTTCGTCAAATGGTATGGTTTACCCTCTCATCATAAAAGAGGATGGTTCATCAATCGATGTGTAATCGTATGCCCTTCATGTGCATGCCTACGATGGTTGCCGGTCATCCTTTGACCGCCGACAAACTGACGCTCCGCATAATGAACCTCTGGAACACGAGGAATACGAAGATCGGCGGGATCATGACCATGAACAAAATCGTGAATTTGATGTTATTGTCCATGCTCCGTGCGTTGATGACGTATTTGTAGATCGCCGTGGCCAGCGTATACTTTTCCTCACTGTGCATCACGAGCGACGGCCAGAACCAGTCGTTCCATGCCGTGGAAAAGATAAAGATGGCCAGTGTAGCGAAGATCGGCACGGACAAAGGAACGGCAATCCGGACGTAGCTTGTGAGCTCGGACGCTCCGTCGATGCGGGCCGCTTCGAAGATCTCCGGATGAATGCCGTCGAAGAAATTTTTCATCAGCAGAAAATAGTAGGCGCTGGCCCCGGCAGGCAGCCAGAATGCCCAGTACGTATTGAGCAGGCCCAGCTCCTTCAAATTAACAAAGTTCGGAATGATATAGCTCGACGCCGGGATAAACAAGGTCATCAGGATGAAAAAGTAAATTCCCCTGCGGAACGGCACATTCAGCTTCGAGATGCTGAACGAGGCCAGGCCAAGCACCAGCACAGTCATCAGCAGATTGCCGACGAAGATCAAGATCGTGTTCTTCAAAAACATTGGCAGGTTGACATAATCCCAGCCTTCCGAGAAATTGTCCCAATTCCACGTTTGCGGAAAGAAATGCGGCGGGAACGAGTTCACTTCCTGGTTCGTCTTCAGACCGTTAAACATCGTCATCAGAATCGGGTACAGCATCGTGACGACCATCACTGCGATGCCAAGCACCATGATGCCGTACACCACTTTGTTCAGCGGCTTCCTCAAATCGGAAGAAGAAAGGATTCCTCTGTCATGCTGGCTCATCTAGTAATCCTCCTTGTTCATCTTGAATTGAAGCAGTCCGAGCAGGCTGAGTACGATAAACATCAGCATGCCCAGGGCTGTCGCCGAGCCGTAATCCAGCTGGTTGAACGCGTACTTCACGATAAGCAGCGCATAAGTCAGCGTCGTGTTGTTCGGTCCCCCGTCAAGCAGCGCGAGCTGGGACTGGTAGGCTTGGGACGTCCCGATGATTTGCAGGATAAACATCAGCACGATCAGATTCCGTATGGAAGGGATCGTAATGTAGCGGATCCGGTTCCAGACGCCGGCCCCGTCGATCTCGGCGGCTTCATACCAGTCTCTCGGAATGCTGAGCACGCCGGCCAAATAGATCAGCATCGCGGATCCGAACTGCTGCCACGTCTCCATGAACACGATCGAGATCATGGACCATCGCCCGTCGGAGATAAAGGACACCGGTTCCACACCGAAGCTGCTGAGCAGCCCATTGATCGGACCGACCGGGTCATACATCCACCGCCACATGCCGTACAGCACAACGCCCGGCACTACAAACGGCAGGTAAGCGGCAATCCGGGCAAAGCCCTGAAAAAACCGCAGCTCCGAAATCGCAATCGACGCCACAATCGGCACCCAGAAGCCGATAATGACCGTTAAAAACATGTAATACAGCGTATTTTTAACGGCTGTCCACACATCGGGGTCGTGCAGCACCCTGGCGTAATTATCGAAACCGACAAAGGTGTTGCCTTTGACGAAATCAATCGTAAAGAAGCTGTACACCGCTCCTTTGATAATCGGCACCCACAAAAACAAAATGAAAATGACAATGGCCGGCAGGATGAACAGGTATCCCCAAAGATGCTTTTTCCACCTGCTCGTTCGTCTGCCCGCCGGCTCGCTCTTCGCTTCCGGCTTTAACATAGCTGTAGCGGGTTCCCCCATCTGTCTCCCTCTTTCCTCTAATGTTTCTTAGGATAATTGTAGAAAAGCGGGCTGCCCGCGCACATGTCTAGTTCTATGGAAATGATGGCTGTTCTTACTTCTTCATCTCGCTCGGGCTCATGCCGAAATACTTTTTGAATATTTTGCTGAAATGCTCCGGCGACTCGTACCCCACCCGCTCGGCGATTTCATAGCGGCGCAGGTCCGTGTTCTGAAGCAGGTGGCGGCTCTCCTCCATCCGCAGCTTGATGACGTACTCCCACAGGTTATGCCCGGTAATTTTCTTAAACAGGTAGCTCAAATAGTTCGGACTGACATGATTCTTCTTCGCCACCTCATGAATGGTCAGCCCCTTCTGGCTGTAGTTCTCTTCGATATAGCGCCTCGTGCTCTCCACAATCCGGTTGCTCTGCGTCGACAGCTCTTCTGCAGACGGATCTTCAGCGTAGTTATGCCAATTGAAGTCCCCGTAATAAAACACGTGGTAGTCCGGGTAGTGCCGGCTCCACAGTATCGCTTTATCGACCTGGCGGCCGAGTACGGAAAGAAAAGGAATGCCCTTCAGGATCTGACTGATGGCGACTGTACATTCCAGCTTCAAATATTTGCGGATATGATGGTACACGCTGCGGCCGGCCATTTCGAGCTGGCTGAGCTTGTTCTCGCCGGTTTCGGCATTCGCCGCCTCGCTCCACTGGATAATCGCATGGATGTCGTCATCCGGCGAGTAAAACAGAAGCGCATCCCATTCCTGATCGAGCAGCTCCTTCACAATATTGAGCGAGGCATACCGGAGAAGCCGCCGATCCCTGTCGGTATAGGTCGGGCTGCCAGAGGAAAGGTCCAGCCTTATTTTCATAACGGCAAAATACGGACCCTTCAGCCCAAGCTCACCATATTCACCGCCCGTCTCAAGATCCCCCGATTCGTGGCCCGCTTCTTCCGACAGCAGCCGGTTCAGAAGCTCGTTCTTGCGGGGCCCGGGCTCCTCCATGCGAAAATCCTCTTGCGTCGCGGTCAAAAGCTCATTCACCTGCGGTATCCGTTTATCCATCTTGAGCAGCACGCTGCCGACGGAGTCCAGAAACTGCTCGCTGTTCAGCGGCTTCAGCAAATAGTCCTTGGCTCCGAGCCGGATCGCGCTTTGCGCGTACTGGAACGTTTCATGCGCTGAAATAATAATCGTCTGCACCCACGGCTTGATGATTTTCGCCTGGTGCATCAGCTCGATTCCGTTCATCTCCCCCATCTGAATGTCGGTGACGAGCAGGTCGACCTCCTCCATCCGGACGATATCGAGCGCCTCATGGCCGCTGCCCGCCGTGTAGACTTGACCGATGTCGAGGCCCGATGCGCTCAACAGCCCGGCTAATCCTTTGCAGATGAGCGGCTCGTCGTCGACGACCAAAATATTGAACATGGATGCTCCCCCTTGTATGTAGCTTGTTTATACCTTGTTTGTCATGAACCGCCTGCCTTTTCGGCGGGAAGCGTGATCGTGACCAGCGTGCCACCGCCCGGGCGGACGCTGTAGACAAGGCCGTACTCCTTGCCGTAGTGAAGCTGAATCCGCTGATGGATGTTCCGGACCCCGTAACCGGTCGAAGGATCATTTGTTTCACTGTTCAAGTTCCGGTTGATGGCTTCGATGTCCACCGGTTTGTAGCCATTATCGGAGATGCGGATGCGCAGGATGCCCCCGGACGCCTCTGCTTCGATGCGG
Source organism: Paenibacillus sp. S28 (assembly GCF_016624415.1). Taxonomy (NCBI): domain Bacteria; kingdom Bacillati; phylum Bacillota; class Bacilli; order Caryophanales; family Paenibacillaceae; genus Paenibacillus; species Paenibacillus sp. S28. The sequence goes on from NZ_JACVTM010000028.1 coordinate 21,606, forward strand.
ATTTCGCCGTCCTCCCCCATATTTTTAATGCCGTGAATGATTCCGTTTTCGATCAAAGGCTGCATCGTAATTTTCGGAATGCTGAACGGGTGCAGCGATTCCGGGACGTCGATGTCCACCTGGAACACATAATCGTATCGGTTCTGCTGCAGCTTGATATAGGCGGTCGCATGCTCCAGCTCCTCCCCAAGCGTAATTAGCTCCCTCCCGCGGCTCAGGCTGATTTTCATCAGCTTGGACAGGTCCTTGATCATCTCGGCCGACACGTGGTTGCCTTCCATCTTGCTTTTCCAGTAGATGCTCTCCAGCGTGTTGTACAGCAAATGCGGGTTGATCTGCTGGTACAACAGCGACAGCTGCGCTTCCTTTTGCTTTAAATCCATGTCGTATTTGTAATGAATCAGATCGTTCAGGCGCCGGGCCATTTCGTAAATGGTGGAGATCAGCACGCTGACCTCATCGTTACGCTTCCGGTGCGGCGTTTCGGGCACGGCATTCCCCGGCTCATAACGCCGGACGAAGGTGACCAGCTTCTGCAGCGGGGTCATCAAGGACCGCCAGAAATATAAAATGATGATCAGACCTGCGGCGAAATACGCGACCGAGATGATCTGGATGACATGCTTCATTTCGTCCTGCTGCTGCAGGAGCGCTTTGACCGGCACTTTGTACACCAGCTTCTGCTGGAGCACGTAGTTATAATCCACGACATAGATAAAATCCTTCGTAATGACGTCCTTGACGCCTATGGGTGAATTCCCCGGCTCCACTTCGGGAGGAAGGCTGAGCACGCCCTCGGCATCCGGCTGGGTGGAGGTCAGAATGTGATTGTTCCAATCGGTAAAATACAGCTCGCCTTCCGGCAGCGACACGGTCTTCAGCGATTCGCCGATCCGCGCGTCCACGTTCGTTACCATCAGCACGCCGATCGTACCGCCCTGATCAATGTTGTTGATCGCGCGGACATAGCCGAGCGTCTTCTGGTCATACTGCCCCTTCGCCGGCGGGGATAAATGATCGGTTAGCCGCAAATAGCCGTTCCCTTTACGGGCTACCGCTTCGTCAAACCATTCCGGCTTCTCGGCCTCGTTCGAAAAGAAATAGACCCCCGACTTTTTGGACTCCGGATAATAAGGGGCAAAAAAGTAATGGTTGCCGGGATCGTACACGTACAGCGAATAGTACAGCGGCTCCCGCTCATCGCTCTCCTGCGAGTATGAGCTCAGCATGCGCTCCAGCTTCTCGTAGGTTTTCACCCGCTGCAGCACCGTGTCCTTCCCCGTTGTATCCAGCTGCTGGACCACCGAATTCTGAAACACCGTCGCCGTCACCTTGTTAACGGTTTCAATATCGCGGCTGATCAGTTTGAAATTTTGCTTGTTCAGCTCTATATAAGCATTGGTTACATGGCGTTTTAAAATCTGGCCCGCCCTGTTGTTGCCGTACCCGTTCAGAATAAACACGGGAATGACGAGAACCAGAAACAGCAGGATCATCTGCTGCCTGACGTTCATTCTCGCCAGCGGATTGCGGATCCCCCGCTTCATCAGTCATAACACCTCCGGCTTTCCTTCAATATACCAACAATAAAAATGGGGAAGTATGTGCGTTTCTACGACAATCATTCGCGATTGTAAGATATGCACGGTTGACAGGCCCATGGGCGATTAGTCCTAGTGTAATTTATTTTCGGCGGGTTGCCAGTAAAATTTTACAGCAGCGTTATTGGCGGGCCGCGGCGGTGGAATAGCAACGGGACGACAACGGAATAGTAGCGGAATAGCAAAAGGTTAACAACGGAATCGTGACTGAATAGCACCGGGATTGCAATGGGATGGCAATTGGATTGGAACGGGATTGCAAAAGGTTAACAACAACGGAGTCGTGACCGAATAGCACCGGGATTGCAATGGGATTGCAACGGAATAACGGCAGATGCCCTCTTTCCTTCCTCGAAAAAATGAGCTACAATAGTCCAAATCCATTTTCACGATGATGAAGAAGAGTACGCGCGAATTGCGGCCTTACAGAGAGCCGGCGGGTGGTGCAAGCCGGTGGCGGCGCGCGCGGAAGTGGGCTTCGGAGTGCCACGTCTGAACAGGAACGCTTCCCAAAGAAGCGGACAGTAGGATGGGCGGCAGGTCCCCACCGTTAACCGGGGCAGGGTATCGAGGAAGGCATACGCAATTTTCTTTTCGTTTAGCGCCGGAATCCGTACCTGTTGAGCAGGGCTGCATCCCTTGAGGATGGCGGCCAATCAAGGTGGCACCGCGGGCTAGAGCCCCGTCCTTGGATAGATCTCCGTCTGGAAATTTTTCAGCATGGAGATCCCAAGGGCGGGGCTTTTTTGGCGTTGATATAAGAACGTATTAGCTTCGGAGACTTGGGCTTCCTTATATCGCAAGCAAAAGTTCCGCTAAATGCGGGCTGGCTCCTTAGGAGGTTCGTCGATAAACGTCTTATAGCCGTTGAAATGTGCTTTGGGACTGGGGACTTGTCTTGAAGCTTGACCTAAGGAAGGCATGAGCTTGGGGGCCCCTCCCAAGCGTGGTATCGGCGTCTATCGTCGGTCCTTCTGCCCGATCAACTAAAGCAAAACTCAAAACTGCATGATTGAAGGAGGTGATGGCCATGGATGACGGCTGGTGGTGGCGTCCCGGGAAGACCGGGTTACTAGACATGATCGCTAATGAAGTTCCGTATACAAAACAATTTCAATTCAGGAGGAATAACCATGACAATTTCAACAAACTCACAACCCAAGGACATTGTCCTCACCGGAGACCGGACGACCGGCAAGCTGCATCTCGGCCATTACGTCGGCAGCCTGAAGAACCGGGTGCAGCTTCAGCAGCAGTGCGAAACCTATATCATGCTGGCGGATGTGCAGGCACTGACCACCCATTTTCATACGCCGGAAATGCTGGCGGGCAGCGTGCGCCAGGTGGCGCTGGACTATTTGTCGGTAGGCATTGATCCCGACCAGGCGACGCTGTTCGTGCAGTCGATGATCCCCGAGATTGCCGAGCTGACGGTGTTTTATTCGATGTTCGTGTCGGTCAGCTCGCTGCGCCACAACCCGACGATCAAGAGCGAAGCGGCCGAGCGCGGATATGAGGATCTGTATTACGGTTTCCTCGGCTACCCGGTCAGCCAGGCGGCGGACATCACCTTCTGCAAAGCTACCCTGGTTCCCGCCGGCGATGACCAGATCCCTCATATCGAGCAGACGCGCAAAATCGTCCGGCGCTTTAACGAGCTGTACGCACCCGTCCTGGTTGAGCCGCAAATCATCGTAGGTGAACGGCTGGATGGGCTCGACGGTTCAAGCAAAATGAGCAAAAGCCTCGGCAACGCCATCTCCCTCGATTCCACCACGGATGAGGTCCGCAGCCGGATTCGCAAAGCCCCAACCGATCCAGCGCGCGTGCACAAAACCGATCCCGGCCATCCGGAGGTCTGCACGATTTACGGGTATCACCGGATTTTTCGCCCCGAGGACAGCGGCAATATTCATGACATGTGCACCCGGGGCACGCTCGGCTGCGCCGCCTGCAAAGCTAAAATCACCGGGGCGATCGAAGAGGTGCTGGAGCCGATCCGCGAACGCCGCGCCCGGTATGAACAGCGTCCCGGCGACATCGACGACATCCTGATGGCAGGTACCACCAAAGCCCGTGAGGCCGCGCGCCAAACGATGGGCGAGGTGCGGGAGGCTATGGGGATCAACTATTTTGACCGGAGATAAAATAGCAATAAAAATGGGCTGCCCGGAACCCTCCGGTTAGCCCATAGGAGAATATCCGTCCAAGGTGATACGGCAAAGCCGTTCCTTGGGCGGTTTTTTTGATTGGTAATAACGAAGCGGCACGCTTTAAAAGCTCTGGACCAGGAAGTCCCGAAATTCGCGCGCAGATTGGGATAAATAGCGCTCCTTTTGCCATGCGATTTGGTAAGTACGCCGACAGACCGGTTCCTCGATCCGCAGCACATGAAAAGAAAATCCGATCCGATCTACCAGTGTCTCAGGGATAAAGGCGATGCCTACCCCCGCCCGGATAAAATGGCCAACGGCCGAATGCTCATCCACCTCGCACACAATATCCGGCTCAAACCCGGCCTGCCTGCAAAACTGATCCGTCATTTTCCGAAATGGATTGCTGCTCTGGATGCAAATAAAAGCCTCCCCCGCCGCCTCGCTTAACCGGATACTGCTGCGGCCCGCAAACCGGTGTGACGAAGGCACCGCCAGCAAAATTTCTTCCGTCAAAAAGGAAATTCCCTCGATGCCCGGCTGCTCGATCGGTGGGAACGTGATGCACAGGTCCAGCTCCCCGCTTAACAGCTTATCCCGCTTTTCCTGCTCTCCCGCCTGGGAAATTTGCAGCCGGATCTCCGGATGCATCCCCAGAAAATCTCCGATCCGGTCGGAGAAGCATTTATGCGTGGTCGTCGCCAGATTCACCCTGCCTTTCTCCGCTCCCGCCAGATCCTCGAGTTCCCTTTTTCCGTCTTCCAGGGCGTTCAGCGCGGTCTCCACCCTGCGCAGATAGGCCCGGCCAAAGGCGTTCAGCCGGATCTGCCGCCCCTTCCGGTCAAACAGCGGTACGCCCAGGTCCTCTTCCAGCCGTGAAATCGTCTTGCTGAGGGCAGGCTGGGCAATGCGCAGTTCCTCTGCCGCACGGGTCATGTGCTCAAGTTCGGCAACTTTGCGAAAATATTGAAGCTGCAGCAGCTCCATCGAAATCCCTCCTTATATACCAAAGGTTATTAATAAATAGCATTATATATATTTTTTATTATTTATGATCGATTATAGAATAAATAGAGGCCGAAGGCGAGAGAGGCTGCTCAAACTCACCGCAGGAGGCATGAAATAAAAGCTCTGGATATCACTATATTCAATGACCGAAAGGATGATCGATAGCATGACAGAACAACAGACAATGAAAGCGGCGGTGATCCGCGCGTTCGGTCCGCCAGACGTACTGCATACGGCGGATGCTCCGCTCCCTTTACCCGGCCCTGATGAGGTCAGGGTTCGCGTAAAAGCGGCCGGCGTTCAACCGTTCGACCTGGCCGTCCGGGAAACGGGATGGATCCCGCCTGGTCTAAGCATCCGGTTTCCGCAAATTCTCGGCAATGACTTCGCCGGAACGATCGAGCAGGCCGGAGACCACGTAACGGACTTCGCGGCTGGCGATGACGTGATCGGATGGGCTCTGCTGGCCAGCTACGCCGAATACGTCGTCGTTCCCACCAGCCAAATCGTACGTAAGCCGCCGGGCATCCCTTGGGCAGAAGCCGGGGCGCTCGCAGCTTCGGGGCAAACCGCCCACACCGCCCTGCAGGAGCTTCGCGTCGGGGAGGGCGATACCGTCCTGATCCATGGCGCCGCCGGCGGGGTCGGCACCATGGCCGTCCAGCTTGCCCGTGCCCTGGGCGCCACGGTTATTGGGACCGCCAGCGAGCGGAACCACGACTACCTGCGCGCCCTGGGGGCCATCCCCGTCGCCTACGGCCCCGGCTTGGGCGAGCGGGTCCGTGCCTTGGCTCCCGGCGGCGTCGATGCAGCCCTCGACGCTGCCGGGAGGGATTCGCTCCGCGTGTCCGTGGACCTCGTCCCGGACAGGGAGCGTATCGGCACGATCGTGGACGGCGAGCTTGCAGCCGAGCTCGGCGTCCGCATGATCCGCAACCAGCGCTCGGCCGCGCGGCTGGCCGAGCTGGCGGAGCTCTGCGCCGCGGGCAAGCTGGAGGTCCGCGTCCGCAGGACCTTCCCGCTGGAAGAGGCCGCCGCGGCGCACCGCGAGCTGGCCAGCGGGCACGGCCAGGGCAAGGTCGTGCTGGTGATCGGGTAAGGGAAGCTCCTGCTGGGGTGTCCACCGTTCGCCCGAAATCAGCGGTTTGGTCGTGGACGCGGAGCACCGTCGCATGGGCGTGGGCCAGAAGCTGGTCAGATGGATGCATCGGTTGGGCGAGTAAGCAGTAGGGGGTATGCCTGCGAGGATTCGTTGGCTGAAGCGGAGGACGGGCGAAGCTGGCCTTCGCCGCCACACTTCCCCGATTTCAGCGGAGCGGCCGGATTCATGCTGGAGAAGCGGAAGCGGCCGCCTTTGTGAGCGAATTTCTTCCTCATCGTCCATTCCCAGAAATTCGTCGAGCAACAGCGGTCGGAAGCATGAGCCGGACGCGCAGCGGGCTTACAAGAAGGCTTCGGAGCACCCACCCTCAAGCATTACAGCTTCGAAGCCTCCGCAATAAACAAGGGCTCCCCCATCCGGGGAAGCCCTTCTCGTGCTTATTATGGATTGATAAATGCCGTTCTCAGCTTCGCCACGTACTGGACGTCGAAGCCGAGGCCTTGCGCCAGCGCTGCCAGCGGTACGTACGTCTTCGATTCCTTGCCGACCTTGTTCAGGAACGCCGGTGCGCCGACGGCGACCGGTTGGCCGTTCACCTTTACGCTGCTGGCGCCGATCGTAATCACGACCGTGTTGCCCGCGTAACTGATCGTCGCGCTGGACGTCTTGCCGTCCCACTTAGAAGTGGCGCCGACCGCGTTCACGATGTCCTGGATGGCCACGAAATTCGCGCCGTTCTTGATGACCGGCTTGTAAGGCGTGTTCAGCTCCTTCCCGCCGACGATGATGCCCATCGGCGCGCCCGCCTCGTGAACAGCCAGCTTGGTGTAGCCGCCCCAGATCACTTCGGAGAAGACTTTGGCCATCGCTTCATACCCCATCTGGTTCGGGTGGATGTCCCGATCCGCGATGATATGCGTCATCGTGCCCTCGCCGCCGACGAACTCCTTGGCCACATGGGCCACTTTGACATTGACGCCCTGCGACTGATAAGACGCCGCCATCTTGTCAATGACGTCCGTAAAAGCCTGGGCTGCCTGCCCCAGCTTCGGATACAGCGCCTTGTCGGCGATTTCCGGCATCGGCTGGTACTGGTCGGCGACCACGATCAGCGCGTCCGGATTCAAGCCGTGCAGGTCGTCCAGCACGACCTTCATGCTGTCCGAGTACAGCTTGAACAGCTCCTGCACGCGGTCGGACAGCTGCTGGTCCGTCATTTGGCTCCCGGTCTCAAGCAGCTGGGACATGTCGTTGCCGCCGATCGTGATCGTAATGGCGTCCGCGGCCTTCACGGCCGCTTGGGTCTGTGGAGCCGCTGCGCCGATCTGGGCGGTCCGGGGATCCGGCAGGTTCGGCTGAATCGCCTCGGCACCGATCGGCTGTCCGGCTGCGACGGCTTCCACAAAGTTTTGGAGCCCCTGGCTCTTCAGCCCGGCAATCCCCTCGTTCAGCGTTTCCGTCCGGCCGTGAAGCAGCCCCTGCTCCTGCAGGCGGTCCACAAAACCGTAAGGAATGTCCTTCTCTCCTTTGCCGGGCTCATAGCCGACGGTTAACGAATCGCCGAAGGCGACGATCCGGTAGGGCTCTTTCGCCGCCGTTTGCGGTGAAGAAGCGGGTGCCGCTCCCGCCGCGCTCAGCACCAGTGCCGAGGACAGCAGCGCAGCGGACAGCGAGCCTATGTACTTGTGAACAGTTCGAAGCATGTGATCACTCCTTATTCAATGGAACAAGCCTCCGGCAGGACGCCAAAGGCTTGCTTGCTAACTTCAGTTTACCACCATTTACCGGTTTGGGGGATTAGTTTTTCCCCGAAATGGCGGCATGCGATTCCCGATATTCCGTCGGGGTTTGTCCCGTGGCCTTTTTAAAAACCTGAGTAAAATATTTCGGATCCTGATACCCCACCAGCGGCGCGATTTGATACACTTTTACGCTTGTATGGCTCAGCATGTACTTGGCTTTGTCCATCCGGCACTCCGTTAAAAACTCAAGGAACGTATAGCCCGACACCTGCTTGAACAAGGTGCAGAAATGGCTGATGCTCAGGTCTGCGACTTCCGCAACCTCCTCGATGCTGAGATCTTGATGATAATGGTTCGAAATATACTGCTTCGCCTTATCAACCACGGTTGGCCCGTCTTCCCGGTGCTGGCTTTTCAGGTGATCCGTCAGCTGCACCGCAAATGCTTCTTTAAGCAGAGCGATCGCGTCATGCAGGCTTCCCTGGTCATGCAGCTCATGAATCAGGCCGTCCAGGCGCCAATCCATCGGCGGATTTCCCTGCTCCAGCTGGCGGCACAGAACGATCGTCAGCTCGATGAGCAGCCGCTCGGCTCCCTCCTTCGGATAGGCCTGTTCTTCCAGATATCCCTTCAGCTCATCCCAGCATGCGTTCAGGCGCCCCGTATCGAGCGTCCGGATGGCGTCCAGCAGCTGTGATTCCAGATGCTTCGGATATTTTAAATCCGGATACCCGGCAATATCCTCTTGTTCCGTATCGGCAAACACACCCTCCTGCTCGGAGTAAAAGCGCTGGTACAGCGCCCGGGCTGCCCCGTCATAGGCTCTGCTCAGCTGATGGATTCCCCGGGTCGTCCGGCTGAGGCCCACCGAGCACTTCAGCTTGGAATACGTACGGATCCGGTCGATCAGATCGTGGCCAAGCGTGATTTTCCGCGGCTGCAGCGCATCGGGGAACAGCACGATCCATTCTCCGCTGTGAAAAGGAAATACCGCAAGGCATCCGTACTGCTGCGACCACTCCTCCAAAATGTTGCGGACCGCAAACAGCCACAGCCGCTTTTCGGCCATCGACCACCGTTCGCTCAGCTGGTGGTAATGATCCAGCTGCACAACGGCCATAAAATAGTCCTCATCCAGCTCATGGCTCTCCAGCCACGCCAGCGGTCCGCGCGGACGGTCGTTGCCCTCGATCCATTCCGCGTACATCCGCTCGCGGGCCATCACGGACAGCACCTGAACCGAGTGCAGCAGTCTGTCGTCGGCCCGACGCGCGTCCAGCCGGGCAGCCGCCCGCTTCAGCATCTCTGTCAATTCGTCATGATCGATGGGCTTCAGCAGATAGTCGAAAGCCCCCTGTCGAAGCGCCTCCCTGGCATATTCAAATTCGCCATAACCGCTAATCACGATGAAAATGCGTCCAGGGTTCCCCGTAAGCACTTCCTTCATCAGCGTAATGCCATCCATGCCGGGCATGCGGATATCGCTGATGATGATGTCCGGCGCATGCTCCCGGACCAGGTCGAGCGCCCCTTCCCCGTTCTTCGCCTCGCCGGCCACCTCGATGCCCAGCTCCTCCCAGGGGATGGCAGCCTTCAGACTCCGCAGAATGATCGGTTCGTCATCCACCAATATGGCTGTGTAATGCCGGCCTGAACCTTCCACTTCCTATCCCTCCTTTCATTTCACCGCCGTGCTGCGCCTCAGATTCCAGTACTGCTGTGAGGAGACGTCCAGCTCCTGCAATGCGTCTCCTGCCGAAATGCCCCCGTGAATCATCTCTGCGATGACCGCCAGAAACGATTTGTTCACTTCTGGGGACAGCATATTGTCATAAGGAACGAAGGTTTGCGGATCATGCTCCATTAAGGCGGTCACCTGCGGAAAAACCGGCCCGGTCCGCTCGGCATCAAAAGGAATACGCATGGACGGAATCCGCAGGCCCTCGTACACAATCCGTTCCTGCACTTCGGTCGTGTACAAGCTCTTCATCAGCTCCAGTGCCGCCTTTTTCTGCGCTTCGCTTAAATTGGAAGATAAACCGATTCCGATCGTATAACCTCCCGCAAGCGACTTGGAGCCGCCGGGCTCAAGGGAAGGGAACGGAATCGCCTTGATATCGTTCTGAAAATCAGCCGGCGCCCGCTCGTTATGAAACAGCGTAATGTCCCAGTTGCCGTTTAAATACATGCCCGCTTTGCCATGGCTGAACAGATCGATCGCTTCTTCGGTCGAGATATCGTTGGGATGGGGGCCGAATGCCCCCTTTTCCGCCCATGCCTCGATCTGGTTAAATGCCTTCAGATAAGCCGCATTTTGAAACGCGCTGCCGCTGTTTCCCTCGACGAGGTTTTCGATCATTTGCGGATTGCCGTAGCGGTCCATTAAATAATGGGCAAAAATAGCCGCCGGCCAGCGTTCCTCGTTGCCGAGGGCAAACGGGATATAGCCGTGCTGCCCCAGCACGTCCACCGCTTCGTTTAACTCGCTTAACGTTTCCGGAATGGCGATCCCGAGCTTGCGGAACAGCGCGGCGTTCACATACAGCGGCTCGGCGTTGCCTTCAATCGGCAGGCCGTAGACATGGCGGTCGAAGGTCCACAGCTTCAAATCTTTAAATTCGTTCTCCAGGTGGTTGCCGTTCACGAACTCCGTCAAATCGAGCAGCCGGTTCGACCTGACGTACGGCTCGATCTCGGCGCCGCCGAACAGGACGAACATGTCCGGAGGCGTTCCGGTCACCATCTCGCTCTTGAGCTTCTGCTCCCGGTGGATCGTTTGATCCATCCCGTCAAAGTTGACCTTGACGTTGGGATGTGCCTCCTCGAACTCGCGCACGACATCTTCAAAAATGTTCAGCATCGGCCGGTCATGCTCACTGATCCAGAAATGCCGGAAGGTCAGCGTGACCTTATCGGTGGCGTCCTCCTCGATCGGCTCATGGTTCGCATGCGCCACGACGACGACCGTGCCGGTCAGTACAACCGCATAGAGAAGCACCCAGCCCCAGCTTCGCAGTTTTCTTCTTAACATCCGTTTTTCTCCTCCCCTGACGCACCGGTCCTATGGCATTATCTTCGGCACCCGGATCCGGACGACCGATCCGCCGCCGGGAGAGGAGCATATGAGGATGCCGTAATAGCCTCCGAACCGGATCCGCAGCCGTTCATGGACGTTTTTCAGGCCCACGCCGCTGTCATGGTACTTTTTCGATCCGGCTGACTCCTTGTTCCAAATGCGAAGCAGCGACTCCGGGTCAAAGCCCGGCCCGTTGTCCGTCACGTCGATGACGATGTCCCGGCCGGCTTCAATGGCCTGGATGCGGATATATCCTTTGTCCTCCATCGGCTCAATGGCGTGGTACAAAGCGTTTTCAACAATCGGCTGAACGATCAGCTTCTGAGTCATATACGATCGCAGCGTCTCGGGAATGTCGATTTCATAGTCAAACCGGTCTTCGAACCGGTATTTCTGAATGTTCAGGTAGTGGCGCACATGCTCGAATTCCATATACAGCGGAATAAGCTCTTGGTTCTCGCTGATGCTGATCCGCAGCAGCTTGCCGAGGGAAATGACCATTTTGCTGATATCCCGGTTCCCGGCCAGCACCGCCATCGAGTTGATCGACTCCAGCGAATTGTAAATAAAATGGGGATTGATCTGGGCCACCAGCGCCTGCAGCTCGGCTTCCTTCTTGCGGGTCTGCTCCGTCTCGACCTGCTGGATCAGCTCCTGGATCTGCGAGCTCATCCGATTAAAGCCGTCGATCAGCAGATCGGTTTCATCATCGCTTTGCGTATGGGATGTGATCGGCACGAAGATGCCCTGCTTAACCCGCTTCATGCCGTTTACGGCGCTGATCAGGCTGCGGACCAGCCTGCGGATAAAAAATTGGTCGAACCAAAGTGCCGACAGCAAAGAAAACAGACCTAAAATAATGGCGATATTCCGAATGGAAACGGATTCAGAACGAATCAGCTTCAGCGGCGTCACCGCAACCAAATACCACTGTTCGTTGTGGGACGGCAGAAAGGTAATGAGCGATTTTTCATGATGAAAAGAATCTACGTAATAGTCCTTCGTCTTGGTGTACGTATCTGACAGAAAAGGAAAAGAGATGTTCTCCCCGATCCGGTCTCCGGATTTGTTAAATACGACACTGCCCTCTTTGTTCACCAGCAGAATATCCCCGTTCTTCAAAGTCGCAGCTTCCCAGAACACCTGATCCAAAATATCCGGTTTCACATAGATGACCAGGTAGCCGATCGTCTCCAGCGAGTAGTAGTCTTTGATGACGCGGGCATGAATCATGACCGGCCGGCCCGCTGCCGCCGAACCGTTCTCCCCCGGCCCGGACCATACCGGACGCCCTTCGGCGCCAAGCATGGACGCATACCAGGTTTGCCGCTTCAAATCGCCGAATGACATCGGCGCATTGTACTGATAAATCAATTGGCTGGTGGAGTACAGGCTGAACGATGTAATCATCGGATGGTTGATCAGCAAATTGTTGATCTCCTGCTTGCGGTCGTACGTCACACTTACATCCGGATTTTTCAGAAACTGCTGAATGACCGGCTGGGTAATCGCCGCATTGGAGACGGAGTTGATCTCATTCAAGGCGAAATTGAGCTTGCGGTCCGTCTCCAGCAGCGAAATCCAGTAGAAATTGTTCGATTTCTTCTCCATGGCGCTGGAAAAGTTGTAATAGGTGACCACGCCCATGATGATGACCGGTATGAACACCAGAAGAATAATAGCCAGTAATATTTTGCGGCGGAGCTTCATGGCACTTGGGTCCTCCTGCCTCCTGCTTCTATGTCTTTAGATCTATTCATTCTTCATGGCATGAAATAATTCCTTCGTGTCTGGCAGATTTTAGGGGGATCAGCTCTTGATGGCCCCGGAGGTCAGGCCTGCAATGACCCAGCGGCTGAAGAGAAGGAACACGATCAGAAGGGGCAGCGTCGCCGTAAACGTCGCGGACATGATCATGCCGTAATCGAGCCCGTCGCGGTTGGAGAACAGCTGCTGCAATGCGATTTGGATCGTAAAGTGCTCACTGTTCTTCAGCACAACGAGCGGCCAGAAGAAGTCGTTCCAGACGTTCATAAAATTGAGAATGCCAAGCGTCGCCATGGCCGGCGTAATGACAGGGACCGCTATGCTCCAGAAAATCCGGAAATGCCCGCCGCCGTCGATCCGTCCGGACTCGATCAGCTCGGAGTGGACCGCCGTGGATATATACTGCCGCATCCAGAAGATCCCGAAGGCGTTCACCATCGCCGGCACGATCAGCGCCTTGTACGTATCGATCCAGTGCAGCTTCGCCATGATGATGTACGTCGGCAGCACGCTCAGCTGGGTCGGCACGAACAGGGTCGCGATGACGAAGTAAAAGAGCGCATTTTTCAGCGGAAAATCGTACTTGGCAAAGGCGTATCCGGCTAAGGTGCAGAAGAACACCACCGACACGGTCACCATGGAAGAGACAAAGAGCGAATTGAGCAGCGCGCGAAAGAAGTCCGTCCGCTCCAGCACCCGCTGGAAATTGTTCAGAAACTCGCCGCCGATGGACAGCATCGGGGGAATATGAAATACCGCCCCGCGGTCATTCGTCGCGATGACAAACATCCAGTAAAAAGGAAAGATCGAGACCAGCGCCCCGAGCACGAGCAAAATGTAAAAGAGCGTTTTGCCGATAATCCCCGTATCCCCCGGCGTCCGGGAAGAAGCCGTTTGAAGTGAACTCATGCCTTACCACCTTCCGTATCTCCGTTCATCCGTCCCGACACCCACATGTTAATCATGGAGAAGATGATCGTAATGATAAACAGCATGACCGCCGTGGCCGCCGCCGTTCCGAAAAATCCGTTGCGGAAAGCTTCGCTGTACAAATAAGTCACCATCGTAATCCCTTCCTGGCGGGTCGATCCCGTTCCGGACTGCCCCAAATAGACGTACGGTTCGGTAAACAGCTGGAGCGCGCCGATAGTCGAGATCAGCGTCACGAAGACGATAAACGGCTTGAGCAGCGGCAGCGTAATGTAGGCGAGCTGCTGGCGGCGGTTGGCCCCATCGATCCGCGCGGCTTCGTACAGGTCCATCGGAATGCTCTGCAGGCCGGACAAGAAAATGATCGCGTTGTAGCCCGTCCAGCGCCACATGACCATGGTGGAGATGGCGATTTTGACGCCCCACCAGCCGGAGTTAAAGGCCACGCTCTCCAGCCCCAGGCCGTTCAGCATCCAGTTGATCATGCCGTTGTTGCCGAACAGGGTGCTGAATACGAGCGTCACGGCCACGATCGACGTAATGTTGGGCATGAAAAAGAGAACCCGGAACGTCTTCTTGAACCGGGTCATCGCCGAGTTGAGCATGACCGCCAGCAGAAGCGCAATAATCAGCTGCGGGACGGTGCCCATCACGCCCATGATGAGCGTATTGCTGAACGAGATCCAGAAGGTCGGATCGCTCGTGATCAGGTCGTAGTTTTTCATCCCGACATATTTCATCGGGCCGAGCGCATCCCACTTGTAGAAGGACAGATAAATCGTAAAGAATATCGGGTACAACCCGAAAATGGCGAACAAAATAAAAAAAGGCGAAATAAACGTATAGGCTGTCATCCGGCTCCGCCTTTGCTCCGTCAGAAAAGGCTTCTTGCTGCTCCGGGCCTGCGAAGCGATTACGGTTTCTGCCATGCTGCACCTCCGCGGTTCTCATAGGATCATCCAAACCCGCCAGGCGCGGCGCTGCGGCCGTCCTGACGAATTTGGATGCAGAATCAATGCTTTAACATTTGAATTTCCGGAAAATAGTTAGCTGCGTTCCGCCAGCGTTTTGGCTTTCTCGACGGCAGCGTCCCATTCTTTGGCCGGGTCGGCTTTTTTCTCAAGGACGTTTTTCAGCGCATCCTTGAAGAACGTATCCGTCTGGTCATGCAGCGGACCGTAGTAGACCGGTTTGACGCGCTGTGCGGCTTTGCCGTATTCCACGGCCGTCGCCTGACCTCCGAAGAAGTCGTCCTTGAAGCCGGTGAAGGCTTCATCTGTGTACAAGGCAGGAATCGAAGGCATCAAGCCTTTAGATTTGAACGATTCCAGCTGATTCTCCTTGCTGTCGAGCCAGGCGATGAATTCGTAAGCTTCCTTCGAATGCTTGCCCTGCTTCGGCAGCGTCAGGAAGGAACCACCCCAGTTGCCCGCGCCTTCCGGAAGCTGCGTAATTCTCCACTTGCCGGAAGAATCCGGACCGTTCGTCTTGATGTTGCCGGCCATCCAAGCCGGTCCGAGCATCACACCGAATCCACCGTCGTTGGTCGCCTGCCCCCATTCCGGAGACCACAGCAGCGTATTGCCGATCCAGCCTTCCTGAATGCCTTTGACCGTAAAGTCATAGGCTTTCTTCACCATCGGGTTTTTGTCGCCGATGAAAGAACCGTCCGCCTTGCTGAAATAGATTTCGCCGTCGGATTGGTCACGAACGCCGTTGTATACCAGATCCGTCAAGTCCGCAAACGGCTTGCCGGTTTTCTCTTTGAACTGCTTTGCCACGGCAGCGAACTTATCCCACGTATCGATCGCCTTGCCGAATTCTTCCGGATCGGTCGGCAGGCCTGCCTTCTCCATCAAATCGGTGCGGTAATACACGACGGTCGGGCCGATGTCGGTCGGAAGCCCGATCTGAAAGCTGCCGTCCTTGGACGAGCCCTGCTTCCATTTCCAGTCCAGGTAGTTGGCGGCGATATCTTTAGCACCTAAATCATTCAGGTTGTAAAATTTGTCTTCCGCTGTAATGAACCGCTCCATGAAGCCGATCTCCAGCATGAAGATGTCTGGAGCTCCGGATCCGGCGGACAAAGCCGTCGTCAGGTTGTTATGGTGCGCAGTCTGGTCCGACGTGTTCTGGAATTTGATCGTAATGTTGGGATGCTCTTTGGTGTATTCTTTGCCGAGCTCCTCATAGTTGGTCGTGCCGAGCGACCAGAAGGACAGCTCGATCTTCTCGTCCGAGCTCGTCTTTGAGGAATCGTCCGTCGTGGCCGCCGGCTCCGCCGTTCCTTCCGAGGTACCGCTGCCGCTTTTACTGCCCCCGCCGCAGGCGGACAAGGATACCATCAGGATGAGCGCAAGCAGCATGACCGGCCATTTCTTGCCTTTTCTCATTTGTTTAATGCCCCTCTCGAAAATAGGTTGATTTACAAGGATCAGTCTACCGGATCGCTTTCCAAATTTTGAGGAGGCAATATTGCGATTTAGGGTTGAAATTATTACGGTGGGGATGCGCTGTACAAAGTGATGGGAAAGTATGTTGGAGAGGAATCTCAGCTTGGAGGTACATTTCGGAGTCCTTAACAAACGACAAAAGACCTGTACGGCCTCTCTGCCGGAACCGGCAGCTGCCACACAGGTCTAATTGGGGCTGATCAAGCGATACTGTTCTCTACGACTTCTCGTTCTCCAGGGATTTGCTTTCGGAAGCTCCGTCCCCTTCGGCTCTCTTCATATATTTATCATACCGGTCATCAAGCTCCTTCGCCATGCCCCGGTAAATCTTCGTCTCTTCCACGATCGGGTCCATCTTCGTCTGGATCCGGATTTCATATCTTGGAGAAATGAGCTCGCGCTCCTTTTCTTCACGGTTTTGCTGCTGCTGCAGCTCGCCTTCGGTCAGCATGTCACTGAGCTGCCGCTCCAAATTGTCCTTCTCACTCATGGGTTGACACTCCTTTGCGCTGTACCGGTGGCCTGCCACCGCGTGAATAAGATCGATTACGTCCATTGTTTGGTTACCCCGATTCAAGCCTAATGAAACAGCCTGACGGTCAGGCTCAGCCTCTGAATCTCCGAACTATTCGCCGGTCCCCTTCGCTTCCTTCAATGCGCCGACCAGCTCCTGCTGGATCAGCCCGTTCGTGGCGACCACATGGCGTACGCCCAGATGATAAGGATTGCCAAGCGTATCGGTGATGCTGCCGCCGGACTCGGTGATCATCAGCGATCCCGCCGCCAGGTCCCAGGCGTTCAAGCCGACTTCCCAGTAACCGGTAAGCCGCCCGCTGGCAACATAAGCCAGATGCAGGGCTGCAGAGCCCCCGGAGCGGATGTTGCGCACCCGCGGCGCAAGGTAATTGAGTCCAGCCATATTTTGCGGAAGCGTCGTATCTCTTCCCACCGGAAAGCCGGTTGCTAGAAGGCTCTCATTCAGCGTTTCCTGCTGGGAAACGGACATTCGCTTGCCATGCACATAAGCGCCCTTGCCCTTCTCGGCCACGAACATTTCATCCCGTGAAGGATCGTAAATGACGCCGACAATCACTTCACCTTTATGCGCCAAGGCAATGGATACGGAAAAGAACGGATACCCGTGAACATAGTTCGTCGTTCCATCCACCGGATCCACGATCCACAAGTATTCTTCATCCAGCGCCTGCTCAAGCGCTTTCTTGGAAGCCTCCGGTCCGGGCTCGACCCCTTCCTCGCCAAGAAGCGCATGATCCGGAAAATGAGTGAAAATCAGCTTGCGGATCATTTGCTCGGCGCCCTTGTCCACTTCAGTGACCAAATCCGGCGCTCCGGACTTGGTATCCAGCTGTTTTACCGTGCCCAGTTTACTCTTAATCCATTCGCCTGCTTTCGAGGCGGCGTTAATCGCTACAGCCGTAAAGCTCTTGCTGGTTACGACATATGGTACCTTACCCTCTTGGTTCAAAGCATTCACTCTACTTTCTGATTAGATCTGTACTTTGGGACGGCCCCGTCCGCGGGCGGAGCCAAGACGACTCATGAACACAGCTCCCGTCCCCGTGTGGATCAGCTTATAACGTCACACCGCTGATTCTATCTCCTAAAACTATACGTATAGACTCCGGCAAAGTTTCGCCCGATTCGGACCGGGAAACCGATTTCCACATTGGCCCCAAAGGTAATGCCCGTAAAGAAATTAACCTTATCTAGGGTGTAATCTCAATACTCGCACCATCCAGAATACGCACCCCGTCACCCTGATATGCCTGCAAATCCTCCATCAGCTTGAACAGCGCCCCGTCTTTGGCTTTGGCTTCAATCATGACATCCACGGCAGGTGTATCTCCCGCAATCTTCCGTAAAAAGGTCAAGAGTGGCTCCATCTCGACGTGATCGGCATGGCCGCGCGGGTCCGACTCGCTCTTGGGGCTGGACACGTGAATTTTCGGCGGAAGCGGCTTGTCCGCCGCCGCATCGGCCTGCGCCAACGGCGTCGACCAGGTCTGCAGGATGTCCGGCCACAGCTCCCAGGGCTTCTCCCCATCATTATTGACCCATTGGTGGTGAATATCCAGCACCATCGGCAGTCCGACATGCTGACAGACCTCAAGCGTCTCGACGGCCGTAAACGTCTTGTCGTCGTTTTCCAGCGTCAGCCGCTGCTTGATGTCTTCGTCCAGCGCGGCAAAATGCTCCTCAAACCGCTGAGCCGCAGCGGTTTTGTCACCATAAGCTCCGCCGATATGTATGTTGTTCTTCGCTGTCGCGTTCAGCCCCATAGCCTTCAGCATCGTGACATGGTGGCGGAGGTCGCGAATGGAGCTCTCCAGCACCTCGGCCCGCGGCGTGCTGAGCACCGTGAAATGATCCGGGTGAAAAGACACCCGCATGTCATGCTGCTTGACGTAATGGCCTACCTCGGCAAACGGCTCGCGAAGCGCATCATACGGGCTCCAATCGCTTAGGTCCGAATGGGTCGCCAGCGGAATCAGTTTGGAAGAAAACCGGTACACATGAATGCTGCTGCCATGGTTATGCTTCAGCAGCCGCAGCGTGTTATGCAAATTTTCGGCCGCGATCCGCTCCAGCTTGCGAATGGCCGCCTCCCGGTCGTTCAGTTTGGTGAAACTGGCCATCGTCATCGTTTTGGAGGGAGACGCATCTTTTATTACGGTTGACATCGCCACGTATCCGAAACGGACCCTCATCATCGGCTTCTACTCCTCTTGGTTATAAAATCATCCTTAAGAAGTATGTTCCCCAAAAAACATTTCGTAAGCCAAATCGGTCTGAATCCGCGACTCCTCGTCGGTCAGCTTGCGGATGAGCTCCATTTCGACCTCCGTAACCTCCTGCCCCTGAAAATTGATCTCGGCAATGCAGCCGACGATCTTAACGATTGCCACCGCCACGTTGTTCGGGGTATAGGCAATCACTTTCTGGCCTGTCGGGAAGACGCGGAAGCCCTGCTTGACCATTTTGCCGCGTCCGTATTCGAGCAGCTCGTACAGCTCCTGGTCGCTTTTGAACTTGCACACGGAATTAAATTCGGTCTGGAAACCCATCATTTCATCTCCTTCTCCTGATTAAAATGGAAAAGGTACCCGGCCTATACTACAGAGCCGGCCGGATACCTTATATGTGTTGCTATACGTCTAAATCGCTCACGTGGCGGCTATCTCACGAAAGCATCTGAAGCGCCAAGTTAAATGTCGTTGGCAAATACCAGCGACTGCTTGCTGTTGTAGCGCTCCAGCGCCAGCTCGATCATCCGGTCCAGCAGCGCCTGATAGCCGAGGCCCGTTTCACGCCAGAGCAGCGGATACATGCTGTATGGAGTGAAGCCCGGCATCGTGTTGACCTCATTGATGAAGATGGCGCCGTCCGATTTGCGGATGAAGAAATCCGCCCGGGTAATGCCGCTGCCTTCGATCGCCTGAAAAGCAATCAGGGCGAGCTCCCGCAGCCGGTCCGCCGTCTCGGCATCCAGCGAAGCCGGAATGACCATTTCGGACTGCCCATCCGTATACTTCGCCGCGTAGTCGTAATAATCGCTGGAGGAAATAATTTCTCCCGGCACAGATGCCATCGGCTCGTCATTGCCGAGCACAGCCACCTCCACTTCGCGCGCGTCCACAAACTCCTCGACGATGACCTTGAGGTCATAGCGGAAAGCGAGCTCAATCGCCTGCTCCAGCTCCTCGCGGTTTCTCGCCTTGGAGATGCCTACGCTCGATCCCAAATTCGCCGGTTTTACAAAGCATGGGTATCCAAGGTCGTCTTCGACGCCCATGATCAGATTGAAGCTGCTGCGCTCCCACTGCGATTTCGTGAAAAAGCGGTAGCCGCATTGAGGCAGGCCCGCCTGCGCAAACAGCTTTTTCATTACGGCCTTATCCATTCCGGCTGAGGAAGCCAGGACTCCGGCACCTACGTAAGGAATGTTCGCCATTTCGAACAGACCCTGGATGGTTCCGTCTTCCCCAAAGGTTCCGTGAAGAAGCGGGAACATCAGGTCGATGCCGGCCTCGCCGCCATACAACCTGCTGAAAATCGCTCCCAGCGCCGCTTCCGTGCCCTCCTGGCTTTGTTCCAGCTTCAACTGGTCCAGCTTGCCGAGGGGGGCCTGCAGCGTCGTTCCTTTTCTCCACTCGCCCTGCTTCGTAATATAGAATGGAATAAGTTCGTATTTATCGTAATCAAAGGCGTTCATCACCGCAAAGGCCGTCTGCAGCGATACCTCGTGTTCTCCTGATTTACCGCCGTACACAAGGCCTACGGTTGTTTTGTTGTTCCCCATGCCAAACCTCTCTTTTTCCTCATGATTGCAGGTGTCCTCCTGCCGCTGTTCATATAACATTATAATGGCTTAGAAGTAGTCCGGGATATGTAAAAAACGGTATACGGTGTTCTCCGACCAGGCGTAGGAGTCCTTGTAGTCCCAGAAACGGTGCTTGCTGCTGACCGTATGGGCGTTGACCAGCGGGCTGCCGCCGGCATCAAACCCCGTGACGATCGTGCTGTGCTGGAAGGAGCCGTCGCCGTCCCAGTCATAAAAAATGACATCGCCCAGCATCAGCTGCTCGGGCCGCTCCACCAGCTCTCCGCGGAGCCCCCAGCTGCTTGACGACAAAAAGGACTGCAGCGCGTTCGAAACCGCCCAGCTGTAGCTCCACCACTCTTTGCTCCCGACATATCCTTTGTACCACCAGCCCGATTCTCTTTTACCAGTATAGTGGATCGGAGCGCCCCCTGCAAAGAGGCATTGCGAGATGTAATTGGTGCAGTCCACCTCGAATACGGCAAACTCCGGATTGCTGGTTTCCCACCACTCGTCGGCATAAGCCGCTGCTGCCGCGCGGTTGTAGCGCGATGTTTTGCGGCCGGGGCCGCCCTGCAGCACCTCGGCGTTCAGGTAAGGCTTCGACCCGCCGCTGGAATAGGCGTAGGCCGGCTGCCCGGTGTGCACGGCAGGGATGCCGGCGGCCGGATGCTTCTCCGGCGTCAGCTGCTCCACCGACACGATCACCCAGGCATCCCCGTCCCGAATCAGGGTCAGCCTCTCCCGCTGGATCATTTCCTCCACATGATTGACGCCGCCCTTTTCGTAGAACAGCTGCACATACAGCTGCACGTCGATGACCGCCTCCTCCGGGGTATCGCGGATCGTCCGCAGCAGCTTGGCCCTCGTCTCGCTGCGAAGCGGCCTTGCCCCCCTTGCGGCATACCATTGTGACAGCCGGGAAGCCCGCTCACTCCTCGCCAATAAATAAGCCGGATCCGTCACGACCTGATCTGTATGTTGTGACCGGTAATCGATCTGATGCTGGTTGTATTGATTTACATAGGCGTACAGCGTCTGCTTCCATACCTTCTCCATTCCCATGCATTCCCCTTTCACCCGTTTCGTTAACCCGAAATATGTTGTTTCGGCTGCGTATATTCCACTATATGAAAAAAAGGGGGCACCTATGAACCCTGGTCCATTTTCGCGCGGCGGAGGTCCGCCGGAAGGCAGGAAGCGGATAAGCTGCGCACTCCGTCCCGCAGTGCGCGGAACCAGTCCCGGCGCAGATCGGGGGAACGTTTTCCCGTTCTTTTGCCGCCTCGGTCTCTTCATATAAATAGACGCAAAAAGTACTTTACTCCCCGGCTTGTAAACGGTATACTAAAAGCGAACCTCACTATTTTGAAATTATGTTTCATCTAGTGAAACAAGGAACGGCAAAGTGATCGCCCTTATCGCTCTCACCCAAGCCACCTGAATGATGACTGATTTGATGAACCACAGTAAGCAGAGGAACCGAATTACGATCAAGGAGGTACATGTAATGACAGCAAAGGATCAATTCTCCACGGCCCGCAGTCTGGAAGTCGGAGGCAAAACCTACCGTTACTACAGCCTGCAGGCTCTTGAGGAGCAGGGACTCGGCAGCATCTCCAAGCTTCCGTTCTCCATCAAGGTGCTTCTGGAAGCCGCTGTCCGCCAATTCGACGGACGTGCCATTACCCAGGAGCATGTATCACAGCTGGCCAAATGGAATGAAGGACGTGACGATAACAAGGAAATCCCGTTCATTCCGGCCCGTATCGTATTGCAGGACTTCACCGGCGTACCGGTCGTCGTCGACCTTGCGGCTATGCGCGACACCGTGAAGAAAGCCGGCGGGGATCCGAAGAAGATCAACCCGCTCGTTCCGGTCGATCTCGTTATCGACCACTCCGTTATGGTTGATGCGTTCGGTACCAGCGACGCCCTCAACTACAACATGCAAGTGGAGTTTGAGCGCAACGAGGAACGCTACCGCTTCCTGCGCTGGGCCCAAACGGCATTTAACAACTTCCGCGCCGTCCCCCCGGGAACAGGTATCGTTCACCAGGTCAACCTGGAATATCTCGCATCCGTGGCGGCGACCAAGACAATCGACGGAGAAACGGTCGTATATCCGGACTCCCTCGTTGGTACGGACTCCCATACTACGATGATCAACGGCCTCGGCGTTGTCGGCTGGGGTGTCGGCGGGATCGAAGCCGAAGCGGGCATGCTCGGACAGCCGCTTTACTTCGTAACGCCTGACGTTATCGGATTTAAACTTACAGGCAGCCTGACGGAAGGCGCTACGGCGACCGACCTTGCGCTGACCGTTACCCAAATGCTCCGCAAAAAAGGCGTTGTCGGCAAATTCGTCGAGTTCTTCGGACCGGGTCTGGCCAACATCAGCCTCGCGGACCGCGCAACGGTAGCCAACATGGCACCGGAATACGGCGCAACCATCGGCTTCTTCCCTGTCGATGAAGAGACGCTGGCTTACCTGCGCAACACCGGCCGTACCGATGAGCAGGTTGCTCTGGTAGAAGCCTACTACAAAGCACAGAACATGTTCCGCACCGCGGAAACCGAAGATCCTGAATTTACGGACATCATCGAACTCGACCTGGCCTCGGTCGTACCGAGCCTTGCCGGACCGAAACGTCCGCAGGACCGCATCGAGCTGACTCATATGAAGGACGCCTTCAACGACATCGTCCGCACGCCGATCGAAAAAGGCGGATACGGCCTGAGCGATGCCAAGATTGAAGAAAAAGTAACAGTTAAGCACAAAGACGGCTCCACCAGCGAAATGGGAACCGGCGCGGTCGTCATCGCCGCAATCACCAGTTGTACGAACACGTCGAACCCAAGCGTTATGCTTGGCGCAGGTCTCCTGGCGAAGAAAGCCGTGGAACGCGGCCTGAAGAAACCGGGATACGTGAAGAGCAGCTTGACTCCGGGTTCCCTCGTGGTTACCGATTACCTGCAAAAAGCCGGACTGCTTGAATCGCTCGAAGCCCTCGGCTTCTACGTAGCAGGCTATGGCTGCGCTACATGTATCGGGAACTCCGGTCCGCTTCCGGACGAAGTGAGCCAGGCCATCACCGACAACGACATGACCGTCGCTGCCGTACTGTCTGGTAACCGTAACTTTGAAGGACGCGTGCATGCTCAGGTCAAAGCCAACTACCTGGCTTCGCCGCCGCTCGTAGTTGCTTATGCGCTGGCAGGTACGGTCAACATCGACCTGCAGAACGATCCGATCGGCTACGATCCAAACAACGAGCCTGTTTATCTGAAAGATATCTGGCCGACTTCCGCGGAAATCAGAGAAGCGATCGGCTTGTCCGTCAGCCCTGAAGCGTTCCGCCGCAAATACGCGAACGTGTTTACCGCCAACGAGCGCTGGAATGCGATTCCGGTTCCGGAAGGCGAGCTGTACGAGTGGGACGACAAGTCCACGTACATTCAGAACCCTCCGTTCTTCGAGAATCTCGCAAACGGCTTGGCCGACATCGAGGATATCAAGTCCGCACGCGTGCTTGCCCTGCTGGGTGACTCCGTCACGACGGACCACATCTCCCCTGCCGGCAACATTTCGCCGACCAGCCCTGCAGGTCTGTACCTGAAGGAGCACGGCGTTGAACGCAAGGACTTCAACTCTTACGGTTCCCGCCGCGGTAACCACGAGGTCATGATGCGCGGTACGTTCGCGAACATCCGCATCCGCAACCAAGTGGCGCCGGGCACCGAAGGCGGCGTTACGACTTACCTGCCTACGGACGAAGTCGTGTCCATCTATGATGCTTCCATGAAGTATCAGGACAACGGACAGAACCTGGTCGTTATTGCCGGTAAAGAATACGGTACGGGAAGCTCCCGCGACTGGGCGGCCAAAGGCACGTTCCTGCTCGGCGTCAAAGCCGTTATCGCCGAAAGCTTTGAGCGGATTCACCGCAGCAATCTCGTCGGCATGGGCGTGCTTCCGCTGCAGTTCCAGGAAGGCCATGGCTGGAGCAGCCTGGGCCTCACCGGCCGCGAAACGTTCGACATTGTCGGACTCAGCAACGAAATCAAGCCGGGCGAGAGCCTGACCGTCACCGCTACACGCGAAGACGGCACCAAGTTCGAATTCCCGGTAACGGCCCGTCTGGACAGCATGGTCGACGTGGATTACTACCACAACGGCGGCATTCTGCAAACCGTGCTGCGTCAAATGATCGCCAACCAATAATTATCGTTAAATAGTAAAGCCCCGCAGTGCCATGGACATGGCCTGCGGGGCTTTATTTGCATGGAAGGAATACCGTTTCTCTTCCCTATGATCGGGTCAGTTCATCATCTATTCTCATCAATTCCGTTCAGTACGCCAGCCGGCGCAACAGTTCGGTCAGCACCTGAACCCCTTCCTCCAAATGCCCCGGCTCCGTATATTCCAGCGGCGAATGACTGATGCCCTGACGGCTGGGGACGAACACCATGGCCGTCTTGCAGTGCGAGGCAAAGATCTGCGCGTCATGACCGGCTCCGCTGGGCATCCGCCGATAAGACCGTCCCTGATCGATACAGATGTCCTCGATCATGCCGGTCAGTCCGGCATCCATGCCGATCGGGGCGACGTTCATCCACCGCTCCGTTGACACCTCCACGCCCCGCTCCCGTGCTTCATCCGCAACGATACTCAGCAGGCTGTCGCATGCCTCCTCAAGCCGATCTCCGTCTGGGTGGCGCACATCCAGCGTGAACGTCGCCTTTCCAGGGATGACGTTCGGCGTATTCGGGTGAAGCTCCATCTGGCCGACCGTCGCCACCAGCGGAGCGCCCAGCTCCTCGGCCCGGTCCATGATGGCCGTAATCATCGCGGCCGCAGCTCGGGCCGCATCCCTCCGGTATGCCATCGGCGTCGTGCCCGCATGATTCGCCTCTCCTTGGACATGGATCGTATACCGCTGGAGGCCGACGATCTGCTCCACGATGCCGATCGATCTGCCCTCCTGCTCCAGAATCGCGCCCTGCTCAACATGGAGCTCGATAAAGGCCTCCACGTCGCTGCGGGGACCCTGGCCCTGCGTCCCGGGGCCGAATCCCGCCTGCTTCATAGCCTGTCCCAAAGACACTCCCTGCGCGTCCAGCGCATGCTCGACATCCCTGTATGTGGCGGTGCCTGTCATAAAGGTCGAGCCCCAATAATTGTAGGGGAACCGGCTCCCCTCCTCTTCGCAGAACGCCACGACCTCAATCGTTGTCCGCGGCATGCCGTATTGCTCCCGGAGGCGGGACAACGCCGCCATGCCGGCGACGATGCCATACGCCCCATCGTATTTGCCTCCGCGCTGTACCGTGTCGACATGGGAACCCGTCAAAATGCACGAGCCGCTCCCCTCCGTTCCCTGAAGGCGTCCGCACAGGTTGCCGGCGTCGTCATAACGCACGCTCAAACCTAACTCCTCCATCTTGCCCGCTAAAGCTTCCTGCGCCTCCTTCCAGGAAGGCGTATATAAAAGCCGGGTCACTCCGCCGTCTTCATCGGCTCCAAAGCTGCCCAGCCACTGGATCAGTTGTTCTGTCATCAACATGGCTGATTTACTCCCATCCTGCTTCCGGCGATCCGGATTTTTCTTGTTTTTCTTCATTTTCGTGATCCTCATTACAAACTGTATATTACCATAGCATTGCAGTCGTCAAATTTCCATAGACACTTCCAAAAAATTCATTCTGCGGCCTTCGGATCACCTGTATATACGAACATTTTTATTTGTTTATTTGCACAAAGTTCGCCTTTAGCTTTGACGGCTTCAAAATATGCATGTTATAGTTACAGGACGCGAAACGACTATACAACAAGTAAAGGAGTCCACAAGTCATCATGAATCAGACGAATGCTTCCTGGCTGGATCGTTTTTTCAAACTGAGCCAATACAACACGAATGTCAAAACCGAAATCATTGCCGGTCTGACCACCTTTGTAACGATGGCCTACATCATCGTGGTTCAGCCAGACCTTATGAAAGCAGCCGGAATGAATCAAGGGGCCGTTATGGTCACCGTGCTGCTGGCGTCCGGCCTCTTCAGCATCATCATGGGCCTGTATGCCAAACGCCCCTTTGCGGTAGCACCCGGCATGGGCGGCAACGCCTTCTTCGCCTACAGCATCGTTGCTGCGGGCCTGGCGACCTGGCAGCAGGGTCTCGGCATGATCTTTATTTCAGGCGTCCTGTTCCTTTTGCTGACCTTCCTGGGTCTGCGTGAGACGATTTCCAAGATTATTCCTAAAAATATCAAGCACGCCATAGGCGCAGCCGTGGGCCTCTTCATCATCGGCACCGGCTTCTCCAACGCCAAGCTGATCGTTCAGAACAAAACCGGCACGCTGACGCTGGGCAGCCTGCACTCGCCGACCGTGCTGCTGTCCGTGATCGGACTGGTCATTATTCTTGGCCTGATGGCCCGCAAGCTGAAAGCAGCCGTTTTCCTCGGCATTCTGATCACATCAGTGATCGGCATTCCGATGGGCATCACCAAGCTGCCGCATTCGTTCGCAGATCTGTTCTCCCTGCCGCCGAATCCGTCGTCGATCATGTTCCAGGCGGATATTCCGGGCGCGCTCAAGCTGGCCTTTTTCCCGCTGCTGTTCACGTTCTTCACGGGTGAATTTTTCTCGACCATGGGCACCGTGCTCGGGGTCGGCGCAAAAGCCAATCTGCTGGACAAGGAAGGCAACCTGCCGGATATCAAAAAGCCGTTTATTGTGGACGGGCTGGCAACGGTTGGCGGTTCGCTGATGGGACAAACCACCATCACTACCTACATTGAATCGGCCAGCGGTGTGGAAGCCGGCGGACGCACGGGCCTGACCGCTGTAACGACAGGGATCGTCTTCCTGCTTGCCCTGTTCATTACGCCGATTATTCTGCTTATTCCGAGCGCGGCCACCGCTCCGGCGCTGATCATCATCGGCCTGTCCATGCTCGGGACGCTGAAGAATATCGATATGGACGAATGGGAAGAATCCCTTCCGGCGCTCCTGACCGTCATCTCCGCCGGACTGACGTTCAGCCTGGCGAACGGGATCGTATTCGGCATTCTGTCTTACGTCATCATTAAGGTATTTGCAGGCAAAATCCGCGATATTCATATCGGCCTCTGGATTCTCTGCATACCGCTCGTTTATTACCTCTGGCTAAAATAATCTAAGGATAAAGGAGACCGATCAGCATGAACCGCAACCTTATTGCCGCCGCGCGCGGCGATCGACCATTAGACTTGGCACTGAATAACGTTCAGCTCGTGAACGTGTTTACCGGAGAGATTTATCCAGCCGCCATCGGAATCGCGGACGGCACCATCGTGCACGTTACGGAACCGGGCGTAACGGAGCTCGAAGCAGAGCGCGTGGTGGACGGAAAAGGCCAATTCGCCATTCCCGGCCTGATCGATACGCATCTGCATATCGAGAGCAGCATGCTCACTCCCGCACACTATGCGGAAGTAGTGCTGCCGCACGGCACGACCCTGATCGTGACCGATCCCCATGAGATCGGCAACGTCCTAGGCGAAGGCGGCGTTCGCTACATGGTGGACGCCAGCCGCGAGCTTGACCTCCGCGTCATGACGCTCGCTCCTTCTTGCGTGCCGTCCGCACCGGCGGTTGAAACCGCGGGCGCCGACTTTACGCCGGAAGTCATCGAACGCATGCTGGCCTGGGAAGGCATCGACGGCGTAGCGGAAGTGATGAACTATCACGGGGTCATTCATGAGGACCCCCGTATGATGGGGATTCTGGAGGCGAACGAACGCGCCGGCAAAATCCCGCAGGGGCACGCGCCGACCGTCGTCGGGCGCGACCTGTCCGCTTACCTGGTCGCGGGTCCCGACTCCGACCATGAATGCCGGACCACAGAGGAAGCCATCGCCAAGCTTCGTGCCGGCATGATCGTCGACATTCGCGAGAGCTCCTTCTCGCTTAACATGGCAGAAGTGGCCAAAGCCATCGTCGGCAAGGGTTACCTGCCGAACGTGACGCTGTGCACGGACGACGTCCTGGCATCCCACCTGATCGAACGCGGACATATCAACCATGTCGTCCGCCGTGCGATCGAGGAAGGCATCCCGGCCGTGGATGCGGTCCGGTACGCCACCCTGAACGCAGCCAACCGCCTGAACCGCAAGGACGTCGGTGCGCTGGCGCCGGGCCGGCTGGCCGACATCGTCCTGGTCGACGCCCTGGAGACCATGAACGTCTCGGACGTCTGGATCGGCGGGAAGCATATCGTCGAAGGCGGTGCGCTGATCGAGCGTCAGCAGCATTTGGAGCCACCGGCTGAATACCTGCAAACGGTGCATTTGTCGGAAATCCGCGAGGATGACTTGCGCCTGACCGTTGCCGATCCGAATGCATCGGAAGCTCGCGTGCGGGTCATCGAATATGATTTTAAACCAGGTGTGCCTACCGGCTTTATCGAAGCGGTGCTGCCCGTGAAGGACGGCCAGCTCGTTCCCGAAGCCTATGACGGCCACAAAGGCCCGCTGAACCGTGTTGCGGTGTGGAACCGCCATGGGGTGAACAACAACAAGGCCTTGGGACTGCTGGCCGGATTCGGCGTTGTAGAAGGCGCGGTGGCGACGACGGTCGCGCATGACAGCCATCACCTGGCGGCGCTCGGCGTCAGCACGGCGGATATGGTCATTGCCGCCAATGAACTGCGCAAACGCGGCGGAGGCATGATCGCCGTGAAGGACGGAGAGGTTGTCGCTTTCCTGCCCCTTCCGCTCGCAGGACTGATGAGCCTGGAGGAGGGCGAGGTGCTCGCGCCGAAAATCAATCAATTCGTCGATGCGATCCAAGCCGAGATCCTGCCCGGCAAAAACCCGATTCACCGCATGATCATGGTCACGCTGCCGGTCATTCCGCAGGCCAAAATCACCGACCTCGGGCTGGTGGACGTGGACAAGCAGGAGCTCGTGCCGATGATCATTGAAACGAAATAAAGCGCCCCTCGCAGGGCGCCTAACGATACGTATCCTTTACTAGAAAACCCCGCACGCAGACCGAGTTGGCTCGGTACCGCTGCGGGGTGTTTTTTTGATAATACAGCCCTATTCTTTGATACTATGAGACGTTGAATAACTGTCGATGATAGCGATCGTATCCACGATTCCGTCGTACTCCATCGCGTGGAAGAGCAGAAGGTTTTGGGCTGCTTTATCGTTTTTGGGTGCATTGTTCTCCAGGAACATACGCTTTTTCATATTAAAGACATAAGTCAATGGCGCATCGGGGGAGGTTGGCATATGAACGTTTCCATAAATGCTTTCGAACTCGTCTTTCGTCATGCCGATCTCGGCATTCAAGGCGGTTTTATAATGATCCTTTGCTTCCTCTCCGACCCTAAGGTAAACCAGCTTGCCCTCCCCATAAGCTGCTTCGATGCCCAAGCCGTATTCGAACACGCCGTTCGCCCGTTGTTTGCCCTGTCCCAATACGGCCTCAGCGTCCGCCTGCTTCATTCCATAATACACCTTTCGTCCATCCGCCTTGCTGACGATGCCCAAATCCTCCACGGTGAACTTTTTTTCATCCTCCTTTTCGCTGCTGCTGCAGCCTCCCAATGCCAGGACAAACAAGATCATTAGAGCGCAAGCGGTTCTCATAATTTCCCCCTCGTTTGGATTTACTAAATTTTACAACAGCTGGGGCGGTTCGCCAATCACGATTCCGGGATGATGACACTACGTCATCTGATGTTTCATTTACCTAGCAACAGGGTAAAAAAGATACACAATCCCCGTGACGGACTTTGCGTCTTCGGATCAGACTTAATTAAACTTGCTTCACGAAAATCCGTTTCAAAATCCCTGGCATTAGGAGGCCTGCAGAATGATCCATATGCACGGCATCATGCCCTATCATCCGTCTTACCCTAAGCCGCAGCCCGTTAACCGGCCGGTGAAGGAAGATGCGGACAAGAATAGGAGCTTTCAAGAGATTTTGCAGGAGAAAATCAGCCAGAACCGCTGATGCACCAAGGTCCCTGCTAGTCGGGCGCCAGGCGGAATCACCATCACGCCGATCAGCTGTATAAATTAGAAAGACCGTGCACATGATGCGTACGGTCTTTCTCTGTTCCGGTTAACATTTGCAAGTACCTATGCCGACACCCGGCCGCCCGGCAGTGATCTTCGATACTGGGTGGACAAAAAAGCCATATACTTTTTAAGACCTACCCAGCTGAAGTATGCGATCCCTCCAATGATGGCGCCAACGATCGCCGCGACCACCATGCTGTATTCCGTCGGGACCTCCATACCGGGTACGCCCATGCTGATCCAAGTCGCACCGAAAGTGCGGATGAGGCCCGCGGCCAGAATCAACAGTGTGCAAAAGCCAAAGCCGTAGGCAATCACGGCAAGGACCGGGATGACCATGATGCTCAGCAGCCCTGTCGTGCAGTAGAACAACGCCATAGCCAAAATATCGCGGAAAGATCCGCTCCGATGCCCCTCGACGAAGTGCTGGCTCCGGTACGCCTTGGCGAGCTTGCGGGGATCGCCCAAACGCGACAGGATCGCCGCCTCCGGCTGCCCGTTCGCGATACCCTCTGCAATATGGCTCTCGATTTCCATAACGGCATCCATCCGCTCTTCATCGGGAAGCTTCTCCAAGTACTTGTTCAATTTCTCTAAATAAGACCTTCCATATGGGCTGATCATAAGATCTCTCCTCCATAGATTTGAATTTGATCGACGCTCCGGCTGATCTTGTTCCATTCCGCAGACATCATCTCCACAAGCCGGTGCCCCGTAGGGGTAAGGCTGTAATATTTACGCGGCGGTCCTGCCTCCGATTCCTTCCAGAACGATTCGATGTATTGATCCTTTAGCAGCCGCCGAAGCAGCGGATAGAGCGTTCCCTCCGTCACGGCAAGCGGCTCCCACTGATCCAGCAGCGTCACAAGCTCGTATCCGTATCTCGGCTGCTTCGCGATAAGCTGCAAAATGCAGTATTCCAGGATGCCTCTGCGGACCTGTGAAGTCCATTCCGACATTTCCATTCGTTTGTCCGCTCCCTTCGTCACCATAATAACACCAGGTACTTTGCATTGCAAGGTACTATGTCAAAATAGTTCCGAAAACTAATTACAGTCATACGCGCGATGGTTCTGCGAACTATTTACAACGATATGTCCATTAGTTTGGCGAACTGATTTCAGTCATGCGTCCATGAATTTGGTGAAACATTTATAACCATACGTGCGCTAGTTTGGTGAACTATTTCAATCACACGTGCACTGGGTTGGTGAACTATTTACAATCGTACGCGCATCTGTTATATTTGTTGTATAACAGATGTTCATAATCTAACAATAAATTTGAACTACGCAGCATGTTGATGAAAGGAGGGCTCATCATTGATTATCCGGTTGGATATGCAGTCCGACGTGCCCATTTACACACAGCTCATGAATCAGATCATCGAAGGGATCGCCAGCAAACAGCTGGCCCCGGGCGAGTATCTTCCCTCCGTCCGCAGCCTTGCCTCAGATATCGGCGTGAACCTGCACACCGTCAATAAGGCTTACACGCTGCTCAAGCAGGAAGGATTTATTCAAATTCACCGGCAAAAAGGGGTTGTCGTGAACCCCGACGGCATGCCGGGAATCACCCCTGATTATCAACACAAACAGGAAGCTCAGCTTAGACCCGTCATCGCCGAAGCCATTTGCCGGGGCATGGATAAAACGGAGCTGCTGCGGATTGTGGAAAGCTTTTACGACGAAATCACCCAAGAACCAAAGGAGAATGCCTAATGTACTGGATATCCGTTTTGTTTCTGATCGCCATGTTCGTTCCCCTGTCGCTGTCTCTGATCTGCATGCCTTATTTGACGCGGGAAACCGTCAGCTTCGGCGTATCGGTCAGCGAAGCCGTGTATCACAGCGCTCCGCTGCGCCGCATGCGCAGGCAGTATGTATGGGCCAGCTCAGTCTCATATGGCGTGTTGTTGATCGCCTGCCTCCTCGCCATGCTGACTGTGCCGGAAAAGCAGCAGCCCTCTATCATCTCGGGATTTGTAGTGCTGCTGATCGCCGCTTCGGCAGTCATCAATCTGATTTTTTATACGAAAATGAAACGGTACAAAGCCACGCTTCCCCCGGAGACGTTGAACCCTTCCGTCGTGGCCGTGGATACGTCATTCCGCAGCGGGAACAAGCTGGTCTGGTCGAATAAATGGTTTCTGATCCATGGAGCCGTTGCCGTGATCAGCGCCGCCCTCGCCCTGGCTTACTACGATAAAATCCCCGACACGCTGAACATGAAGTTCAACTGGCAGGGCGAAGTGACCCGAACGGCGGTCAAATCGTACCGGACGGTTCTCGGCCTGAACTTGATGCAGCTTGTAATGATCGGGATCTTTATGACCACGAACTGGTCGATTCTCCGCAGCAAGCAGCAGCTTGACCCGGCCAATCCGCAGCAGTCGGTACGCCGTAACGCCGCCTTCCGCCGCAGATGGTCCATGTTCAACGTCGCGGCCGGCCTCATGATGGTGCTGCTGTTCTCGTTCGTTCAGTACAACATGATCTATCCGCTGAGCCGGGAGGTTATGATGCTTGTCAGCCTGATGATGCCCATTCTGATCGTCGTGCTGGCCATCGTGCTGGCCTTTTCCACCGGCCAGGGGGGACGGCGGATCGGCGGTCCATCTTCCGGTTCCGGGGCAACGCATGTCGTTAATGATGACAAATACTGGAAGCTCGGCAATGTTTATTTTAATCCTCAGGACCCCGCCCTGTTCGTGGAAAAACGTATGGGCATCGGCTGGACGGTCAACTTCGGCAGACCCGGCGCCTGGATTTTCCTGGTCGGTATCTTAGCTGTGATCATCATCGCTGCCCGAATTGCAAGTTAACCCGCCGGAACGCGATATGTCATATTATCATTCGGGGATATCCCCTTTAGGAGGAATATTTATGAAAAAGAAACGAACCCTAAGCGCGGTGGCTGCTGCTTCCCTGACGGCCATCAGTCTGTCTGTCCCTGCAGCGGCTGCTGCCGAAACTCCGGACGCCGCATCCTACGTCTCCATTCGCGAAACCGCAGTTCGATTGGGCGCCCAAGTCAGCTGGGACCCGAATCAGCGCTCGGTGACCGTCACAAAAGAAGGTACGAAGCTGGTACTGACGATCGGGCGCTCCACCGCCGTACTGAATGGCAAAACCGTGCCGGCCGGAGGAACGGTCCGGATTACCGGCCAACAGGCGATGGCTCCGGATGCCTTCCTGTCGGCAGCATTGGGCGGCACAGAGAGCGCCGAAGGCCCTTCTGAAGCCGCCGACCATGCCGATTTGTTCCTTCAGGCCTTGCGGGCCGGGAACGGAGCTGAGGCGGCCAAGGTCATGAGCCCCGCCCTGCAGCAGTCCCTGCCCGCTCAAACGCTGGGCGGCCTGTGGAAGAACTACGAGAGCGTCTACGGCCAAGTATCGTCAGTAGGCGGCAAGCAGGAAAGCGACAACGCCGTCCACCACAATGTGGCATACACGCTGCAGACGGCGGCCGTACCGCTTCAGATCACCCTTCGCCTGAATGCAGACCGCCTGGTGGACGATCTGAACATCGGCCCGGTCTCGGCGGGAGGATACCGGCCACCGGCCTATGATCATCCGGAGGCCTATACCGAGCGGGAGGTCCAAATCGGCGAAGGGGAATGGGCTCTTCCCGGAACGTTGACCCTGCCTGAGGGCCAAGGACCCTTCCCTGCCGTCGTGCTCGTACACGGCTCCGGTCCGAACGACCGGGACACCTCCATCGGCGGAGCCAAGCCGTTCCGCGACCTGGCGGCGGGATTAGCCACCAAAGGCATCGCCGTCCTGCGCTACGACAAGGTCACGTTTGAGCATACCTTTAAAATCGCCGCCAACCCGAAATTAACCGTCAAAGAAGAGACGGTTGACGATGCGCTGTCGGCGGTGAAGCTGCTGACCCAAACCCCGGGCGTCGACCCCGCCCGGATTTACATGGCGGGGCACAGTCAAGGCGGGTATGCGATGCCGCTCATCGTGGATGCCGATGCCAATGCTGGCCGGAACATCGCCGGCACCATCCTGCTCTCAGGCCCGAGCTCTTCCTTCATCGACGTTGCCGTGGAGCAGCAGGCGGAATTGGTTTCCCGCGTGAAGCAGCTGGGTCAGGATTCTGCGCCTTACGAGCAGCAGGCAGTCGTGTGGACCCAGGCCGCCAAGCTGCTGGACGACCCGCAGTACTCGGTCTCCCACCTGCCGGAGAGCTTTCCGATTCCACCGGCTTACTGGTGGTACGATAAGAAGGATTACAAGCCAGCCGAATTAGCCAAAACGCAGAGCGGCCCGATGCTCATCCTGCAGGGCGAAAACGACTGGCAGGTACCGATGCATGAATTTGAGCAGTGGAAGGAAGCATTAAAAGGCCGCGCCGATGTGGAGTATAAGTCATTCCCGAAAGTAAACCATCTGCTTGCCGAATATGACGGCCTCTCTACCGGTTCGGAATACGCACAGCCCTCCAACGTGACACCGGCAATCATCGATACGATCGCAAACTGGATCGACAAACAGAAATGACCGGACATAAGGCGTCGGCCGGCAGCGGGAACCCCGACACTAGATGGCTTAGACGCCCGCCAGCTAATAACGCCACTTAAGATACACGGCAAGCCCCTTGAACCGGATCAAGGGGCTTGTTTTTTGTGTCTTCCTATTGAGATTGGTAAACCCATCGATGTTTGGGATGTTTGGGATGTTTGGGATGTGTGGATTTGTGGTCACGCTCTCCCCTCCTGCGCGGATCCGCGGATGGATTTCCCGCCGGAACTCTGGGATAATGTGGTTTAGAATCTGATTGCTTCATACCTATTCCAATTTCATGCTTAGGAGGCCCTGTCCATGAGTGAAAAACGTCCCATTACCGCCGATGACTTGTACCGGATGCATTGGGTCAGCGACCCTGCCGTATCCCCCAAGACCGGCGCTGTCGCGTACATATCGAAAACCGTTAACGACCAGCATGGGGGCTACACCTCCCATATTCGCCTGATCTCGCCGGACGGACGGGAGGATACCGCCTTTACCGCCGGCGAGCAGGACGCCTCGCCAGCGTGGTCTCCCGACGGCTCCAGGCTGGCCTTTCTGCGCAAGAAGGGCGATGCCCGCCAAGTCTGGGTCATGCCCGCGCACGGCGGTGAAGCCCAGGCCGTAACGGAGCTGAAGCACGGCGTCAGCGCCTTCAAATGGGCGCCCGACGGCAGCGCCCTTCTGCTCCGCGCCGAGGCTCCTTCGGCCGATGAAGCCGTCGGTGCGGACTCCGGAGCCCAAGCGGAGAAGGCCGGCAAGGACAAACAGCCAGACGAAAAAGTGATTCATCGTATAAAATACAAGGCCGACGGCGCCGGGCTGTGGAATGACCGCAGAACGCATCTGTTCGTTCACGATCTTGCCACTTCGGTATGTACGCCGGTCACTTCGGGCGACTTCGATGTGTCTTCGTTCAATTGGTCGCCGGACGGCAGCCGCATTATCTATACCGCCACACATGCCTCCGCTTCCTTCCCGGATCCGGACCTCCGCCTGACCAACGATTTATTCGTGGCGGAGCGGGACGGCGGAAACGTCCGCCAATTGACGGATGGGCGCCTGAGCATCGGGTCCATCGCCTACACGCCGGACGGCAGCCATATCCTGATGCTGGCCGACGACCTGAACTGCGGCTTTGCCACGCTGACGCGCATCTATCTGATTCCCGCTGAAGGCGGCGAGGCACGCGCCTGCTATGAGGACCGGGACGTACAGCTCGGACACGCCTGCGTTGGCGATATGCGCGCGGGAGCCGGCAGTCCGCCCGTCTTTAGTGAAGACGGCAAGTATGTCTTCCTGCAGCTGAGCGAGGACGGCGGTGTCAAGGTCGCCCGCTTTGCGCTGGACGGCTCCGATTCCGAGATCATCGCCGGCGGCGACCGGGAAATTTACCAGTTCGCCCTGGTACCGGAAGGCAGGCTGATTCTCGCTTCCGCAGATACGCTTCATCCGGGAGATCTGTTTGCCTTTGACATGGCAAACGGTGATGAGACACGGCTGACCGACTGCAACAAGGAGCTCTTCAGCGAGCTTGTGCTGAGCGAGCCGGAAGCCTTCCGCTTCGAAGCCTCGGACGGCTGGCCGATCCAGGGATGGATCATGAAGCCGGTCGGCTTCAAGGAAGGCTCCAAGGTGCCGGCCGTTCTGGAAATCCACGGCGGACCGCAGGCGATGTACGGCTGCACGTTCATGCACGAGTTCCAGCTGCTCGCCGCGGCCGGATTTGCCGTGTTCTACACGAACCCGCGCGGCGGCCACGGGTATGGCCAGGCCCATGTCAATACGGTCCGCGGCGATTACGGCGGACGCGACTACCAGGACCTGATGGATGCGGTGGACTATGTCCTGTCCGCCTATGACTACATCGACGCCTCCCGGCTTGGCGTCACCGGCGGCAGCTACGGCGGCTTCATGACGAACTGGATCGTCGGGCATACCGACCGGTTCCAAGCCGCCGTCACCCAGCGTTCGATCTGCAACTGGGTGTCGTTCTACGGCGTCAGCGATATCGGGTACTATTTTACCGAGGACCAGATTTGGGGCAATCCGTGGGACGATCTGGAGAAGCTGTGGAAGCATTCCCCGATCGCTTACGTGAAGCAGGTGAACACGCCGCTCCTGATCCTGCACGGGGAGCAGGATCTCCGCTGCCCGATCGAGCAGGGGGAGCAGCTGTTCGTGGCGCTCAAGCGCCTTGGCAAGGAAGCGCAGTTCATCCGTTTTCCGGGAGCCGACCACAACCTGTCCCGCAGCGGCAATCCGCATCTGCGCACCCGCCGGCTGACCCATATCGTACGCTGGTTTGAAGAGCATATCGAGCACTGATTTCACTGACTTCACTGATGCCATTGATTTCTAATTCATAAATTCTATAATCTAAAAAAAGCCCGCCATACCGGATTTCCCCGGTATGACGGGCTTTCTCTATAACGATGACGCAGACAGTTTGTTTTCTTATTCTCTTCATCCGTTCACAACCTCAGTGGGCTTACGTCCGTTTACGGAATCATCAGCCCCATTTCCCGCGCCGCTTCGATCAGCACGGGAGCAAACTCATTCAGCGTTTCGCTGGACAGCCGGCTCACCGGGCCGGATACGGACAGGGCAGCGGCGACGTGGCCGTTCCGGTTCACGATCGGCACCGCCACCGCGGCGGCGCCGGGCTCGCGCTCCTCGATGCTCGTCGCATAGCCCCGCTCACGGATGTCCTGCAGCTGCCGCACATAGCTGCCGCCCTTCACCAGCTCTGCCCAATCCGGATCGCTCAGGAGCTCCTCCTGATCGGCAGGCGCGGCAAACGCCACCAGCACCTTGCTCGACGCTCCCACCGTAAGCGGCAGGCGCGCCCCGACCTGCGCCACCCTCCGGATGGCCTGGTTGCTCTGCACCGCCTGAATCCGCAGACGGTCCTTCCCGTCCCGCAGGTACAGGCTGACCGTCTCACCCAGCCGGTCGCGCAACCGCTCCATCGCCGGCAGCAGCAGCACCGCCGGATCGTCGCTTTGCGATAAATGCGTCGACAGCTCCCATACTTTAATACCAAGCCGGTATTTTTCCGTCGCCGCATCGCGGACGACGAAAGCCTTCTCTTCAAGAGTCGTCATCAGCCGATGGACGGTGCTCTTGTGCAGTCCGATCATTCCGGCGATTTCGGTCAGTCCCAGCTCGCTGTTCTGCGTAAAACACATCAATATATCCAGTGCCCGTTCAACGGCACGAACCGTTAATTTGCGGTCTTCCATTCCGATCCCGCCCCTCAAATGTTTCACCACATGAAACATGGTTACATAAATTATAAGAAATTCGCCGGATAAAGTCTATATTTTCTTCTTTGACCCTTTCGCAAGAAGACGCCAATACGTAGCTAGTGCCAATGTCCGGCTTCGCTGCACTCGCGCACCACCGGGTGCCCCTCTGCATGTGCAAGCTCATGCCGCCGGGCACTCTATGCTCATGTCCGCATCAGGAGGACAAGGGTAGCCGGCAGGTGAACTATGGAGCGGTTCACTATTACAATTGTCTAACAATTGTCCGCCCCGGATTGACTTTGACCTCAGGCTTGCATAGGATATAGAGTAAAATTTTATATGTTTCGTAAACGAAGCCCGGAAGTTAAACTTAATATAGTAAAGTATTTATAAGGAGGGGCACGCATGAACATGACATCCCGTAACGACGTACATCTTCCCCGCCCCCTGCCCGATACACCATTACCGTTATCTACGCGAATGATTCGCTTTAAGCATATTTTGGTGGCACTGCTCTTGTCTGTTGTATTTTTCCTGCTCTTCTGTTTCATTGCGCTGCATGCCTACATCGCCTGGGTGTTGTCCAATCCGACAGTCGCCCCCTTGTACTCCAATCCGATGCAGGCCAAGTCCATGAAATACGAGGACATCACTTTCCCGGCCCATGACGGCAGCCGGATGATGCAGGGCTGGTACATTCCAGCCGCAGGATCAACCAAGACGATCGTGTTCAGTCACGGGTACGGCGCCAACCGGGAGGAAACCTGGATTCCGATGTACGATTTGGCGCATTTCGCCCACCGCTTAAATTTTAACGTCATTATGTTCGATTACGGTTTCGCTTCCCAGAACAGCAAAGCCGTCGCGACGGGCGGCAAGGTGGAAGCCCAGCAGCTGCTGGGGGCCATCGATCTGGCCAAGCAGCGCGGGGCGAAGCAGATCGTAGTATGGGGCTTCTCGATGGGCGCTGGCACCGCCCTTCAGGCCGGACTGCAGACGAAGGATGTCGACGCCATGATTCTCGACAGCACCTTCCTGCTCGAGCCGGATACACTGTACCATAACATCAAAAATCAGATCGACCTGCCGCGGCATCCGTCGCTGGAAATTCTGCAGCTGCTGTTCCCGGTACTGAACGGCACGAGCCTGAACCAGATTCCATACCAGCAGGTCAAAAAAGAGGATTATCCGTTCCCGATCTTTTTTATCCACGGGACGGAGGACGAGAAGGCGCCTTATCCAATCGCGGAGAAGCTTGCCTCCAACCAGACTAATCCGTATTCGGACGTCTGGATTGTGAAAGGCAGCCACCACGAGCTGATCTTCCGCGAACACTCGCGTGAATACCTGCGCCGGGTGTCCACCTTCCTTGGCAATATCAAGCTGGCTGAGCAGAAGGATATCGACAATGACCCTATGATAAGAAAAACGTCTATCGACGTACCTTCAAAGAAGACAGACCGCGATTAGC
>NZ_JACVTM010000029.1:0-43615 GCF_016624415.1 Paenibacillus sp. S28
ACCTTCAAAGAAGACAGACCGCGTTTAAAGGTATTTTTTCTTGCAATATCAAGAAGCCATGGCTCTGGAGTTTATACTTTCTGATATTATCAAAAAAGCTCCCGTTAACCGGGAGCTCTGCAATTTAGTTGTTTCTGATGCGCTGCTTCGTCGATAAGGGAGCGGTGCTGTCACGCAAGATCAGCGTCGGAACGATCTCGTCTTTCACCAGGGACGAATGATCCTCCTCCAGTTCAAACAGCAAAATCTCCGCCGCCCTCTGTCCCATCTTGCGCGTATTCTGATTCACCGTGGTGAGCCTTGGATAGGAATACTCGCCGAGTTTCACATCATCGTAACCGATAATGCTTATATCTTCGGGGATGTTCATCCCGGATTCTCTCGCCGCGTTCATCGCACCGAAAGCCTTATAGTCGCTTGTGGCGAATATCGCCGTTGGCGGCTCCGGCAGCTTCATCAGCCTTTTGAACCCTTCCTCCCCCATCTCCGCCCGTTCGTCTTCTCCGTCGACGACGGTGATCAGATCCGGATGGAAAGGAATATTATGCTGGGTAAGCGCCAGCTTGTATCCCTGGAGGCGAAGGGAGAAATCCTGGTTTAATTCCAAGAGCGAACTGCCTGTCAGTATGACCCCTATTCGCTGATGCCCCTGAGAAATCAGATGCTGGGTGGCCAGATATCCTCCTGTCAGATTATCCGCGATAACATAGGGAATGCCCAAATGCGGATAATAAAAATGCACCGTGACAATGCGCCGATTCTCTTCCTGCCAAGCCGTTAAACGCGAAAAGTCAAAATGCCCTTTAACCGTCAGGAGGATGATCCCGGCGCCAGGATCCTCGGGCAGCTCGTAGTTTTCCCCGATATCCCAAATGTGGAACGCGACGCCGTTGTCATCACATACCTCTTTAATGCCTTCAAACATATCCGTAAAAAACGGGTGGTTCAGGATGCTCACTTCATGATTCTGATGGGCAAAATACAAGGTGCGGAGCCCTTTGGAATCGGCTTGAGCCGGGTTCTCATGGACGAAGCTCCCCTTCCCCCGGATCCTGTACACGAATCCTTCCTGAACCAGATCCGACAGTGCCCGCCTGGACGTAATTTCACTGGTGTTATACTCTTTCGCCAGCTCAATCTGCGTGGGGAGCGGATCATGCGGCTTGAGCTCCCCGGAGGCAATCTTTCGTTTAATATCGTTCATTATATATTGATACATCGGAGTCTTGTCCGACTTTTCCATATCCATGAAGCCATCACTCCTTACCAAATTGAGTTAAGTATACTTTAAACACCGTCACTCCTGCAAGCAAAAAGGCAGTCTCTGATCCTGGCGGAAAGAGAGACTGCCTGTAGGCGGCAGAACAGTAAATATCATGATGGACAGCGTCCGGAGACCGGATTCCTCCCGGCAACCCATGTTCCAGATCCGGCCATCCAAACCCCCTAAGTTTTTTTATAGGCTACACCGGCAGTATAATAGAATGAGCAGGCAGATTTGCACACTTTCTAGCAGATTACGCACACTTCCTAATGATATATGTTACTTGATCGTCTGACACGACGATTCACGACGACAATGACAGAAGTGTAGCAAGGAGAGATGAAGATGACACATCCTTATCACCCTGTTCATTCACCTAATTTACAGCCTGAGTTACATCGCCCATGGTACAGTTGTCAGGAATATTCTCCGAGCAGGCACCTGGAATCTCATGTTGCTTCTTATTGGACAATGTATTTTCAACCCGTCCCCGATAAGCAAATCCACTGGATCATACCGGACGGCTGCATAGATATCGTCATTAATCTTTATTCCCCGTCCAGCCGGAAGGCCGCCCATGTTACTGGGTTGACAACTCGTTCAGAAGTGCTGCACTTTTCGGAAGCTCGTTCGTTATTCGGTATTAGGATCTATTCGGAAGCGGCCCGGACCATTTTAAAGTTCCCCCTTTCGATGTTTCAGGGACAACGTGTTTTTCTGGAAGATGTTTGGGGTTTTGAAGGGTTGTATTGGGTCGAACAAATCCTCACTGCGGAGACAACCCCGGACATCCTTGCGATTGCCGATCGTCAATTAAGCAAAGTGTTAGCAGAGAGTAATGCGGTTACTCTCCCTTTGGTGTCTCAAAGTATGCAGATTATTTATCATAATAAAGGAAATCTATCTGTTACGGATTTAGCCGAGCAGGCTCACTGCAGTGAAAGGCATCTCAGAAGGAGCTTCAAACAGGAATTGGGGTTAAGCCCTAAGGAGATGCTGGGAATCATCCGATTTCAAAGCACACTAAAAGAGTTCTATAAGAAAAACTACTCCAGTTTGACGGATCTTGCGCTTCTTTCTGGCTATTACGACCAATCCCATTTTACGAATTCCTTTCCACGCTATTTCGGATTGCCTGTTAGACACTTAACAAGATCGTGAAAGAAGTCCGTTTTTTCCTATTTGACGGCCGATCGTACGGATACAATGATGACGTAACATGAATTCATACGATGGGAGCTGGAAAGCATGGCTATTAAGCTGAAGAGAATTGGAATTTTCGTGGAAGAGATGAAACGGGCTTTGGATTTCTATCGGCTCTTGGGATTTGAAATACCGGCGAGTGCGAACGACGAACAGCATGTTGAAGTGGAATGCAACGGATTGATCTTGGCTTTCGATACGAGGGAAACGGTGCAGACGATTCTGGGCAGCTTACAGGAGCCGATTGGAAATCGAATGGAGATTGCTTTCCATTTAGACAGCCGTGAAACGCTGGATGAATCGTATCGCCGATTGACAGCGCAAGGATATACTCGGCAGCTTGAGCCGAGCGATACGCCTTGGGGCGAGCGCTATGCTATTATAAAGGACCCCGACGGCAATTTGGTTAGTCTCGTCGCTTGATTCCTGATGGAGTGGAAGGACTGGCCTAATAGTATTTGAGATTGACGGAATTTAGTAAAGGGCTGAAATTTTTCAGCCCTTTTTCATCATGCTGCAGCTGTGCAGCTTTTCAAGTTGAATGTTGTTGTCTTCGTTACCCGCTGCAATCGACCAATGGTGTCCGCTTTGGTGCTGCCTCATGAACCGGAACCGCTCCTCGAACGTGGACATGATCCTGATCCATAGACACGGATATGTCGCGCAATCCTGGCGCCTTCCATGTCATTTGTGCGGGCAGGCGAGCCTCAAAGCGGTACACTCCGTCCACATCCCTTTTCCACTGGGCACTGATTTTTCCGTAACGGGTGACCACCGAACCTTCCGCCCACTCAACTTCGGTCACTGGGCTGGGACGGAGCGTAACTTGTTCATCGCCGGCCATTGAAATATTAATCCCAAGCAGCTCCCTGTTCAATAAATACGTTGGTGATGCTCCCCAGCCATGGCATAAACTTACCGGAACAGCGTCCTCCAAATAGGTTGGCGTATGCCCAAGGTAGGGGCTTGGCGTAGTCGAAAAGGGGAGGTTCGGATCAAAGGTTTCCCACCAGGTTGTTGCGCCCCGATCCAGCATCTCGCCCCAATAATTTCGGATGATGCGTACGGCATCCGCAGCATAACCGTAACGGAAAAGGGTCTCGAGCACGATATGATAGAAGAACGCTCCGCGAATTTGCGGAAGCCGTCCCTTCAAGTAGTATTCCTGCAAGAACACGGATACTTCCTCATCATCCATGATCCCCGACCAGGCAGCCGCAAAATTGGTCTGTGCCGTAATACTGGAGGAAAGACCATCTCCGTTCAAACAGTCTGCATAAATGGCCGTATTCGGTACCCGGAGCAGGTTCCGGACGGACTTGCGAAGCTCTGCTGCTTGATGCGTAAAGGAATTCCCGCTCTTCTCTTCCCCCAGCTCATACGCCAGCGCGGCGGCCGTATGCAAAAATTTATAATAAAAGCAAGAGACGGCGGTTACGCGATCCTCCCGGTGGATTTCGTCCGACCAATCGATAAAGCACCACATGCCGTCCCGATCTGCGTTGGCAAACAATCCGGCGTCATCTTCCTGCCCCGTAAACCACGCGGCGAGCTTCACGATATGCGGCCATAATTCCTCTAAAAAAGCCCGATCCTTCGTATAATCGTAATATTCGGCTACACCAAACAGCCAATGCGCGCAAAAATCGGGCAGCAAATAGGCGTTCCGCTGCGGTCCGGTGCCGGGTATGGAACCGTCGGCGTTTTGTATTTTCGCCGCCTGCAGCAATGACTTCCGGACGAGCCGGGGATCGTTGAACGTTTGGTAGACCACTTTGGACATGACAACCGAGTCGGCCACCCACAGCGCACCTTCGCGATAAGGGCAATCCTCAAAATGGTTCTGGCTGTTGACCATGGTCGTATACCGGCCGACTTCCCAAATCCGGTTCAGCTTATCATCGCTGCTGTGGAAATGTCCCCCGTCCTTGTACGGATAATGAACAAAACGGACCCGCAGGTCACAAATACGCAAGGGAACGGGCGTCGCCATGACC
This sequence comes from Paenibacillus sp. S28, assembly GCF_016624415.1. Lineage (NCBI taxonomy): Bacteria > Bacillati > Bacillota > Bacilli > Caryophanales > Paenibacillaceae > Paenibacillus > Paenibacillus sp. S28. The sequence goes on from NZ_JACVTM010000029.1 coordinate 4,465, forward strand.
CCAACCTTAAGATAGCGAAATGCACGCCTTCCGAACGGAGTGATCTTGTTTACGCCTTTGCGGAGGAGGTACGTATCCCTCAAATCCAATTCCAGCGACTCCCCATAAAACAGCTGCAGAACCCCGCCTTCCTCAGCAATGACTTCAAGCTCCGGATAGCCGACGATCTCAGCTCCGAAGTCATAGGTAATCTGGGGAAAAGAACCGGGAATCGAAGCGTCCATGACCACCGGTCCCCTTCCTTCCGCCGTATCAGCAGCTAATTGCGCTTCCGGGGCTTGGATGAACCCAAGTAACGATTCAGCCGACACCACTCTTACCGGGGATACCAAGTCTTCCTGCAGATACGGAATATCGCGCGCGACCAAGCGGGGCCAGGGGGAATCCTCCTGCTCTGCTGCAGCAATCACCTCGGCGGGCGGCCAGGAGGAATCGTCATAATCATCGCATTCCCAGCCGTCTTCCCGGGACACATCCATCAACTCCCGGTATCCACCCCACATGTGGAGGCGGCTTACTCCCGTTTTCCACCGGGGGGACCGCCTGCATTTCCATTCGGAGCTGCTGGCAACCGTCAGCAGGCCTGCCCCTTGGTCGTCAGCGCCGTATACATCGAGCTGGCATATCAATCCGCCGGGCCCCTGCAGCTGCTCGGTGACGATTCTGTCCTTACCAAAATTGTGTGCGGCCACCGCAATGCAGTTCCGGCCGTTCCGGAGCAGTGCAGCAACGTCGTGCGTATCGAAAGACATCCATAACAAGTCGGATGGCGCGGGGCCTCTGCCCGCCTCGATGCCGTTAATATACAGCTTATAGGATTGGTTGGCGGAAATCCGTACGAACGCTTTTGTAAAGGGTATCGTCAGTTCAAAAGATTGGCGGGCTTCCACATATACGTTATTCTCATTCCCCGTTCCCTCGGCCCAAATCCATTCCGCTTCCCAGCTTGGTCTATTCATCGCTTTACCTCCAGCTTGTGCTGATCTCGAGTTTCAGAAAATGAGTGCTTATGAATTATGATTCGTCGACCGATTTGTACACAAAATTCAATCTTCCTTCCGGCGCCGTGTCGCCGTGCAAATAAAAGTCTGCGATGTCACCATCGTTCTGCATATTGTCCATCCATTTGAACTCCATCCATATTCCTTTCGCCCGGTCCGCCGGAGCTTCATCGCCCCGTAGCAGTGCGAGCGGGATTTCAACATACATTTCATTCCCCGAAACGAAATAGCGGATCTCTGCCGACGCTTTCCAGTTCCACCCCCCTGTGCTGTGTTCCATCAGCGCCTTCGAACGGTCTATGACTGTCCTGTTCACAACGTAATGGTACCCCTCCCATCCCGGGCTACGTAATCTCCGGTTACGGATGAGCAGCATCATCCAGTGACGGTCTGTATAGGGTGTAATGGGATCTTTCGTTTTTGCGTAAAAATAAAGACAGTGATCCGTATGTGCGGCTTTCAGGGTAACCAAATCATTTCTGCCCGTGTCTTGAAAATAATGAAAATTTCCATATCCGGCATGATCCCGGCCCATCGTATCCCCTTCAAAGTCCCTGTACAGCTCCGGTACAGACGGCCATGCCGTAAAGTCCGGCTCTGCAGCCAGGAAGGTTCCGCTGTCCACCGGTTCGGACATGCCCTTGTAGCGGCGGATATCACCGATCAGCTGCATATAATAATGATCTTGATACCCGCCCTTCATCGGCTCGATATCCCGGCTGAATGCAAGCGTAGCTTGATCAACGAACAAAACCGGCCGATCTGGTGTTCCTTGCAAGCGCATGGCGATCCACTCATTCCAGCCCGTAACAAAAATGATCTGCGGGTCCTCGTGAATAGCAAACTTCCATTGTTCGGCGATATTCATGCCCCGATGAATGGATTCGGACAGATCAGCCTCCGGTTTCTCCATCCCTTCGTGATAACCTCTCCCCCAATTGTTCCCGTATCCGTAAAAGGGCGTATCGCTCATGGCTACACTGGGATGCTGCGCAACGGAAACGCTGATGACTTCCTTCTCCCCTTCATCATTAAAAAACACCCGCTGCGGCCGCTGAAATTCGATCCATGGAAATCCATTTACCTTTGCTTCTTCATTTGGCCATTGATTCCGGCGAAAGGTGAAAAAGGCCCGCTGTTCCTCCGTGCATTCTGCCGGATCTCCAATGATCAAAGGTTTGCCTTTCCAGTGAAACCATAGATGCTTATAGCGCCCCGGTTTGTATATATCTTCGTACAATTCCGCAATCGTTGTTCCTGAATCCGTATTCGTGTAAAAGGCAAACTGCGGTACGGCAAAGCCTTGTCCCCGTACCTCGTCCAGCACGCGAAACAATACGTCGTATACCTTCTTGTACGTAACGGCATTGGTCGTGTCAAACACGATAAAATCCACGCCCGCACTTATCAGAAGCTGCACGTGTTTGCGGAGTACCCAGGCATCGTCATTCAGATAATAGCCATACAAAGGCTCGCCCCAGAAGTGAAATGCATTTTCCGGCCCCCAGGCCGGGTGGGCTGGATCCCTCACCGCTTCGGGATATTGGGCGATAATTTCGCTGTTATCAAAAGGGCCTGACGTTCCGTGCTGCCCCAGCCACAGAAAGTAAAATAAACCTACGTACCTGCCTTCGCGCCTCGGCCCCGTTTCTGCCCGCGTTGGAAGCTCCCTTCCCAACCCGTCAATGCCTCCCCATTGATCGGCGTGCGTTCGACCGACAAGATTCCGCATCCTTTCCACTCCTCCCAACGGATCCGTGTCACACATAAGCAGCTCGACCTCCATTAACGAATATAGAAAGAACTTATTTTTTCGAATTAAGTATTCTTATTAATTATATAATATACTTTGTTAGAGGAGTTTACAACTAAATATACATTGAATGAAGAGATACCAAAACTTAATACTGCTCTTTTTGATGTAGCTGGTTCAGATTAAGGATAACTGCTCGATATCACAAAAAAGACTGCGGCACTCCTACTGAGCACCACAGTCATTTCTATATAAGTTGAGAAATTTGAATGGATGATGGGAGCAAGTACGTAAAATGTCCCTACGATCGCTCTTGTTTTCGGATTTCTTGATTTGATTGAAGGAATCATGCCACTCCCTTGCTTACATCATTCCAAAGGAAAGGTAAATTTACGGGAATCATAGTCCAACGTCAATGTCAGATCCTGTTCATTCAACGGAGCATATCGGGTGATCTCCAAGGTGATGTTCTTGCTCATCCCTGTTCCAACGTCGCCAAGATCAATACTTCCCGGGGATGCCTGAATTCCTTGGGGGAGCTTCACCCTCAATTTCTTGTTCAGCTTTTGGGATCCGAGGTTAGTGACCGTGACGGTAAGCTTCGTCCCAACCTCAAGTTTGGGCGACAGCTGTTGTACCGAGATCGCCAAGTTAGGTGAATGTGGATCATATTTCACTTTTTCGGCAAAACGGGCTTCATCCACACGAAGTTCTCCCGTCAACGGGGCTCCTCCCTCGGAGCGTACCCAGATCTTCACCCGGTCAACGGACCTTGCTCCCTTCCAATCCCCAAGCGGAAGCGAGACCAGCTGCCATCCCTTCGCCGCATCCAGCTTGGCAGTTCCTTCGATCCGGTCAAATCCGCTGTACACAATAACCTTCGCCTCATATGCCTTTTCCGGATTCACATCGGCCAATTGAAGCGCGGCTGTGAAATATGGTGTTTTTCTGGCATCGACCGGCTCCGTGAACTGTTTCTGCACGCCGGCCCAATTTTTCGCATACGGGCTGTTGAATCTGGCTGCCAGGTAGCCCGTTCCGTTGAAGGCATCGCCGGAAGCTCTGCTCACTTCCTGCACCTCATCCGATGCGGCATAGCCGTCGGTGCCGGATTCAAAACCGCTTCCTTCCCTTGGCTTCTGCACGTCACGAATATAATCGAGGCCACCGATCGAAGGAATCGTCCGGTCCTGAAGCTGGCCGGGATCAAAATTCGGAATCACTTCCCGCCAATCCGAAATCCCGATGATCGGCTTGGCAAACTCCGTTACTTCCAGCGAGCGGGCCGTATCGATATATTTAAAGACATCATAAATATATTTCGGTTGATCCGGCGTCACGACGCTGTCCGCAGTATGGGTCCACAAGCCGAGATTAAGCCCGCCCTCCTGTCCATGGTCAACATGCCGGTGAAGGATGAAAGCGTCAATGCCATCTAAAAACTTCACTTTATAATAAGCATAGGCATAAGCAGCGGCCTGAAGCTTCTGATGCTCTTCCGAATTGGTTAAGCTGTGGAAGCCTTGCTCCGACAGGATGATTCGCCGCATCTGCCCGTTATGGAGAAGCTCCGGCTGCTTCATATAATCCACAAGAACGCCCAGGTTTTTAAACGTAATGCGCTGGGTGTCAAACGAATCCGTTGCCGTGGCATCATTCCAGAAGCGCGGGTTGAACAAATCTTCCGGGTAAGGATGCGCGGCAATGTTCCAGGCGAAATCGCCTTCTTTACGCGATAATTCCGCCATTTTATCGACAATGACCTTGTTATCGTATTTCCAAAGGGAAGCATCGTCCAGCTTTTCATTCCAGAAATGGTCCAAAGATACATACGTTCTGGCGTTGGCGTACTCGCTTTTGACGATTGTGTCGATCAGCCGGAAGGTCTGGACATACTCCCGGACGTAGGCATCCACCTTTTTGGGCCCCATATTGTTCCAAACTTTATTCTGGCCGACTTCATTGCCGACGATATAATTCACGGCTCTCCCGTATTGTTCGCTTGGCATGGAATAACGCTGCGCCATGAACTTGGTAGCCGCCTTCACGTATTTTACGCCCATGTCATTACTCGTATTGAGCGCATATACGGTTCCTCCAGGCTCGGAGTCCGGATGGATCAGGAACTCATTGGGTGAATCGGGATCCTTGATATCATACATGATCAAGATCAGGGAGACGATAATGCCGTTGTCGGACAAGCTTTTGATGGCGTTATCCATACGTTCGATCCGGTCTTTGCGGAAGTAGAAGGTTTCCCCTTCAAGGTCATAAGATATCGTGTTCTCCGGATGGTTAACGGATTTGTACATCAGTTCGTTGTAGCTTACATTCAGAGCGGCATGGCTGATCCCAAGTTCCTGGGCGTCACCCGTCATTTGTACCTGAAGCCCCTTGATGCTTTGCGCTTCCGGATAGGGCTCGGTGTTGCGAGCGGTGGCTTCCGGATTGGTGATATACTGCGGAGCGTCCATTGGGGTATATGTGCCGTCATCCGCACGGAACGCAACGGCGAATTTGGAGTAGAGTCGGCTCCGATGCCCGTCATTCGCAGCCGTCTCGAACCGGAACGACTCGCTCAGAGCCGTCTGTGCAAGAGGCGTCTTGGCTGAAAGCACAGCCTTCGCATCCTCGTAGGTCGCCAATTCAAACAGCTCCAGCTGACCTTCGGGATGAGCAGACACAAAGTCTGGATTCACCGTTCCTTCCACGATGATCCTGCCGTCCTCATTTATACTGGCTTCCGCTTTGCCTGCATACGGCTGCTCCATTTCCGGCAGCTGCCTGAAGCGAATCTGGTCCAGCTTGATCGTGCCGGCTGCTGCTTCCGGAATGATGCGGAATGCGGTGACGATGCCCTGCCATCCGGGATGATCCGAGAAGTTGAAATCTTGCGAGAAAGTGCCTCTGGCCGGAACGGTGAACGATTTCACCTGGTCGTCAGACCACGCTCCCCCTTCGGTCCGCCACTGGATTTTCAGTTCCTGAGCGCCCGTGTCGTTCGTCATGTCGATCGTCATGCCGTTCCTCTGCGTCGTATCGATTTTGATTTCCGGTGATTCGATGTACCCGCCTTCAGCCTCCATGCGGTATGCCAATGCCCCGTCCTGTGCCTGAACCGAGCCGTTCATGGCGGTGAAGCCTTCGGTTTCCCCTTCCTGATTAAATCCAAGATCAATCACGTTCGTCGCGCAGATATAATCGATCTGAAACCGTCCATCCCAGGAATCGTATCCCGGCTGGCCCGGCTGCACATTTTCCAGATCAAAATTTTGCATAAAGGATATTTCCATCTTGGTGACGGCATGTTTGCCTTCCCAATCCCCCAGCCGGATGAAGATCCGCTTCCATTGGTCCGGGCGGATATGGGCAATGCTCTCAAATTCGTCGTCTCCACTGAACAATTTCACCTTCAGCACATAGTCTGCAGATGCCTGCCAACCCCAGCTGTCTGCCGCAAACGCCAGGAAACGGTATGCAGACAAGTCCTTCGGCTGCTCGTATTCCGTATAAATCGTGCGCCATTCATACACTTTGACCGGGTCCGGGACCTGTTCCAGAGCACCGCTTCCTTCATACGGCGAGTTCGGGCCGTTTAGCATACTTGTCACATACTTGACCTCTTTGGTGTTGGTTCCCGCTTTCCATGACGCTACATCTTCAGGCGTGTTGAAATTGTGGAGGACGAGGGCTGGAATCAAATCCTGGCCCGTAAGGACATGACCGGATTGCGGAAGATCCGGTACATACGGACCTGCGTGCACCTTGAATACCGGAACGAGCTGAATGAGCATGACCACGGACAAAATACCTGATAACAGTCGCAGACGCACTTTGTGAACCTCCTTTATCATTATATTCGGTATGTATTTTATATTTTAAGTATTCTTAATTCAATTATTATTTTTCAATGTATACTTAAATAATTCTCCAGGCCTATTCGTTCCATTCCTCAATGACAAGATTCCCTTGATTCAAGCAATTCTCTGCGATTTTTGCGAAAGTTTGCGATGTGAAATCATCAAGGTAGATGCCTCCCCTGGTACTAGCCGGATTCTCGTTCTCTGTTATCAAGGAAAATACTTTAATGAGCTTTCAATGTTTTGCTGCGGACTTGGATGAGTCAACCGGCTATCTCTGCTAGTCTTCAATGCTAGCTCAATCATAAAAAAGCAACGAATCATGTTTGATTCGTTGCTCTCTTGAGTGGTAATCCCACGCTCTCCATCACGTTCTGTTACAAGAACATCATTCTATTCATCTCACAAAGCATCCACCGACTTGTGATCCACTCTCGCTTCATTTTTCTTGAGCTCCTCAATCACCGAGGTCAGAAACGCGAGCGCCAGTCCTTGCCCCCAGCCCTGGGCCCATTTCCTGTCGATGCCGAGGTATCCGGAGATGTCATTCATGACAGCGGTGCCGCCCGATACGTTCAGCACGCGGCCGTTGCCGGCAATGTTCGCAAGCAGGCCGTCAAGCGCCTTCTGCACATATTTTGCGTGCAAAGGATTGCCTTGGGTTACCATGGCCGCTCCGATGCCCGCCGTGGCCGATACCTCGCCGTAAGCTTCCGGGTAATCCAGAACCGTTCCCCACAAGCCGTCTTCCTTCTGGAGCTTCTTAATCGCGGCTAGCTGATCCCGCAATGAGCTCCAAATATGCATCATTGGGGGATAAAGATACCCTTCCGGCAGAATACGTGCCGAGCGGGCCATCGTATAGGCAGCCCATGCATTCGCCCGCGCCCAGTAAATGCCTGACATATGGTCCTGTTTAATATGGTTGTAGCCGTGATACCAAAGGGCGTCGTTGTCGTCCTGCAAGTAGTTGATATGCCAGAAAAATTGATGCAGGGCGTCGTTAATGAGGTGTTTTTTATCGAACAGGATGCCTGCACGCAGCATGAAATATGCCGCCATGAACAGCGTATCCGCCCAACACTGCTCCGGAAAATCGTTCCCCGACGATACCGTATGCTGAAGCACCCGATCGCCGAAACGCAGCGCATCATTCTCCAGGTAATCGAGTTTGCTGCGAATGATCTCCGCGTACTTCTCGTCTTTTGTCTGCTCGTATAGCGTGAGCAGCATGTGACCCATGGCGCACGTATTCACCGTCCAGTCCGGCAGACCGGCTTCGATATATTCATCCACCCATTCCTTCATCCGTTCAAGGTAGGCCTGCTCGCCCGTTACTTCGAATGCTCTGCTAACGCCATAGTAAGCGACGCCTCCCGGCCAATCCCACGTCAGGTCCATGTCGAACGTGTACGACGCTACTCGTCCGACGATCTGCTCCAAGTCGCTTAGGTTTGCGTTTATTTTCATCTCGGTTCATCCCCTATTCTCGTAATAGAGCCATGCGGTAACCAGGAACCCTTGTGGTGTAACTCTGCCAAGCCTGATGAGCTAGCTTCCATGAGACGTTATGTTACCGATCGAGCTTGACAATCCATACATCATGTCCCATCAGTTCCGCCGTTCCGCCATTTAGCGTACGGCCGGTCAACAGGTCGATGCCGGCCCGATCCCCCAGTTCGACGGTTACGGCATCGGCGTTATGATTGAGCACAAATAGGTAGTTTTGGCCCTCCTTGGATCGAAGCGTCGTCTCCACGCCTGCCGGCGCGAAGGGAATGTGGGGCTTAATCCCATGAGAGTCGCACAATTGCGACAGCCAATCTTGAAGGAATGACGCCTCCGGGCTTGTCGCCACATACCAGGCTTCACCTGAGCCAAACTTGTTCACGGTTAGCGCCGGCATGCCGCGGTAGAAATCTTCGCCGTATACCGCCTTGACCTCGGCGCCTTCCGAATGAATCAAGTCACAGAGCATGCCGCATTCATATTCCGGCTTCATACCTGGGGTGCCGTCAGACACGACAATGCGGTTGCGCTGGTCCGGAAGCAGGGCATCGATTTCTTCCGCCCATATCCCGAGAAGCTTGCGCAGCTCGCCGGGATATCCGCCCGTCCGGACAAGATCGTTTTCATCGACAATCCCACTGAAGAAAGTCGTAACAAACGTGCCGCCCGCTTGTACATATTTCTCCAGCTTGTCCGCTACGCCCTGCTTCACCATATACATCACTGGAGCAATGACCAGGCTGTAGCTGCTTAGATCCGCCTCCACGCTGACGACGTCCGCCGCAATGCCCGAACGATACAGCGCATCATAGAACTTATGGACTTCGTCTACATAACGCAGAGCGATTGACGGACCGCTCGACATTTCGACCGCCCACCAGTTCTCCCAATCGAACAAAATAGCCGTTTTGGCCTGAACACGGGCGTCAAGGAGCGTATCCCCGAGCTGTGCAAGTTCCTTGCCGAGCTGGGCACATTCGCGAAACACGCGTGTATGCTCGTGGCCGACATGCTCGATCACGGCCCCGTGATATTTCTCGCAGGCGCCGATTGATCGGCGGAGCTGGAAAAACAAGATCGTATCCGCCCCTCTGGCCGCTGCCTGGTAGCTCCACAGCCGCATGACGCCAGGACGCTTAAGCGAGTTGTAAGGCTGCCAGTTTTGCTGGCTCGGCGTCTGTTCCATGAGCATAAACGGCTGCCCCGCTTTTAAACCGCGCATCAGATCATGCATCATGCCTGTGTAACTGTGGGGCGTATCGAAACGGGGATAGTTGTCCCATGACACGACGTCCATGTGCTGAGCCCATTTGTGGTAGTCGAGCTTTTTGAAGGCGCCCATCAGGTTCGTCGTTACAGGAACGTCCGGCGTGTGCTTTTTGACCGCTTCATATTCAAGCTTGTAGCACTCCAGCAGGCTGTCGGAATGGAAACGGATGTAGTCGAGCGAAATGCCCTGGAAGTTCGTCTCCGTCCGCCCGTTTGCCCCGGTCCATTCCTCGCTGAGTCCGCTCGGCAGGACGATATCTTCCCAATCGTAGAACGTATGGCCCCAGAATCCGGTGTTCCAGGCCCGATTCACCTCATCAAGCGTGCCGTAACGCGCTTTGAGCCATTCCCGGAAAGCCGCTTCGCAGTTGTCGCAATAGCAGTTCCCCGCACCGCCGTATTCGTTGTTAATATGCCAAATAAGCAATGCCGGGTGGTCTTTGTAACGCTCCGCCAGCTTCTCCGCCATACGAGCTGCAAACTTGCGGTAAGTCGGGCTGTTCGGGCAGGAATTGTGGCGTCCGCCGAACTTCCGTTTACGGCCATGAAAATCGACTTGAAGCACGTCAGGGTACTTGCGCGCCATCCATGCGGGATGGGCTGCTGTACTTGTGGCGAGGCAGACGCCGATTCCATCCGCGTGCAGCTTGTCCATCATCTCGTCGAGCCAATCGAAATGGTACGTGTCTTCGTCGGGCTGGTTTTTCGCCCAGGCAAACACATTGAGCGTCACGACGTCTATACCAGCCAACTTGAACATACGTAAATCTTCGTCCCAGACCGGTTTCTCCCATTGATCCGGATTGTAATCTCCGCCATACCAAATTTTCGCCTTTTTCATATTGATCAACTTGTCACACCTCAATGTATATGATAAAACTGCAATGGATAACCCTATCTTAATGGCTTATGATATCTGTAAAAAATATAAAATTCGGGATATTTTATATAAGAATATGGAGGTTTTTATAAGATGCGCCGAGTCGTTCCCGCCTTCCCTTCGGAGCTGCTGCCCCTGCAGCTGGAGACGATTGGGATCAAACCCGACCAGGAGACCATAGCAAGGCCCTCGGGCTACCCCTATTTCCATTGGCTTCAGACGTTACATGGAGAGGGAGAACTATCGATTAACGGGTACACGTGGAAAATGACGGAACGATCGGGCGTTCTTCTCGCCCCGGGGACGCCTCATCGATATGAGCCCAAAGGCGGCGGCTGGCAGACCGGTTATATCACTTTTCATGGAAGTATTGCGGCCAGTTTCGTCCGTTCCCTCGGCTGGAGTGCCGCCGAATGGTTTCAATGGGAAGCCGGCCATGATCCGATAACCGACCAGCTAAAAGGCATGCTGGCGTTCGCCGAATCGGGCGGCGATCCTTCGGGATGGCGTTATTCCGCGGATTTATACCGATTTCTTACGCTGCTTCGTACCGACGCCCGCACGGACAAACGGCCCTCCATTTCGAAGCGGCTGGACCGGGTTCAAGGCCTGCTGAACTGGCTGGAACATGAATTCGCCAACCCGGAAATCGGATTGGCGGAGATGGCTGCGCAGCTCGGGATCGGTGAACGGCAGCTGAATGAAAGATTTCGCGATTTATTCGGGATGACGGCCTATGCCTATCTCATTCAGCTAAGGCTCCGCAAGGCGAAGGAATGGCTCCCTTACCGGCCCGATTGGACCGTGCGCCGCATCGGAGAAGCGGTCGGGTTTCGCGACGCGAGTCACTTCGTGGCTACGTTTCGGCAGAAGGAAGGCATGACGCCGGAGACCTACCGAAAGCTATACGGCCCGGGGTCTGACCCGGAACATCGACTGGACAACTAGCCGTAGGCGGATGAAAGGTAGATAAAGCCAAAAGAGCTCAGCTGAACGCTGAGCTCTTTGCTGCTTCTACTGCAGATTCTAGTTGGAAACCCTCTGCTCCCGGCGGTACCACGGAAGCCTGGACAGAGGAGCATCAACTTCTATTACATACGGCCCAGTTACATGCGACCCGTCATCCCCATACCAAGTCCCTGAAGGGAATGCGATTGTTCTGGTCGTCGCCCCTTTCTGGAGTACCGGGGCGACCAGAATATCATCACCAAGCATATATTGATCGGTGATTTGCTCGAAGTCCCCTTCCGGGAATACGTATGCCATATGACGCATGATCGGCTCACCCGTTTCGGCGGCATGACGGGCTAACGCAGCGATTTCTTCTCCCATCCGGCAGTGCAGCGTTGTGGCTTCGATACATAAGTTCAAATGCGCTTCATCCAGCACCCGCCATGGTGCTGTAGAAAATTGCATCATGGGAAACAAAGCGGAGCACTGCGCGTACCGGACAAAAAGCTCCGCATCCACCTTGAAATCCGGGCGAACTAAGTCCTCGTATTGGCCGCCCCCAACCATATCGGGGCAGTTGAAGGCATATCCAATCAGTCCTTGAGCAAGTCCATTGGGAATCAGACTGGCTAATCCATCGTTGCCCCAGCTGTGGTTCTTATCGCTCAAGCGCTGAACCAGCGGCTGGCCGGCCAGCTTCCAGCATGCCCGGTATTCGTTAAAGGCATATCGGAGTCCGAGACGCGCCCAAGCTTCTGTCTGCTCATTCGGTGTTACTGTCCGAAAGCTGATGTCCTCCGGCTTGTAATACTGAGGATCTCCCGCGTCCAGCTTAAAGCCATCGACCCCGTACGTTTCAACCAACCGGTCCAGCTCGCCCGCAAACCAGCTTACCGCCTCCGGATTTGTTCCGTCGAGAACGGCGCTGAACCCGTTCCACCATTCGCGAACAACCGGTTTCCCATCCGGATTTTTCAGCAAATATCCCCGCCTCTTTAAGTCGCGGTATACCTCTCCGTCCGGACTGAAGAATGGACATACCCACAGGAGCACGTGAAACCCAAGCTCATGAAGCCGGTTCACCATCCCCTGGGGATCGGGAAAACGTCCCGCATGGAACTTGAGCGTACCGTAGTCTTCATGCCAATTGTCGTCAATCATGAGGATGCCTGGCGGCAGCCCATGGGACAATATGTTTTCAGCGTAGGCGATCACCTTGTCCTGCGTTGGATGGTAGCTCATTTCCATCCACGTATTGTATTGGGGCACGGTAAAAAACTGCAAATCCGGAGCAAGGCCGGCAGGAGGAAAATACTTCTGTGAAGCAAGGCGGTACGCATCACGGAGGGTGCTGCCGCCTTCCTCGACCTTCATGTTTTCTTCCTTTCCTTCAATAACAAGTGCTCGGCCGTCAAAGGAAAACCGGTACGGTTCCTCCGACCAAACCAGTCTCCCCTTATTGGAGAGAAGCAGCGGCGCTGCTTGGTTATAGGCTGCATCGCCATAAAGATCGCGTGAATAGGGCTCGCTGCCAAACGGCATGATGGTTCCATCTTGGACAGCTCCACCCCACCAATATTCATCTTCCCTCAGATCTATTCTCAGCGTTGCGTTATATTTCTTGTCCTTCATAGATTCACCCACTTTGTTCTTGATACCTCGATCTTATGCGTGATCAATAACGAAGACAATCTAAAAGTATTGCGCTATACTATAACAAAATTGACTTCATGAAACGTGGAGGTCACGACATGGTATCCCCTTCTTCCTATGCTTTTCGAAGCGACGATCATTCAATATTGACATTAGATTCGGTCGGTTGGCAGATCATCCAGAGCGCGGAGTACAGCTTTGCAGGTGAGGATCGTCCGGATTGCGGGCACGTCATTTTTCAGTATACGCTTAGCGGCCAAGGCATCCTGGAGTATGAGCAGCAGCGCTTCACACTGCACCAGGGAACAGGATTTCTGGTCAAAGTTCCAAGCAGACACCGGTACTATTATGCGGACAACGGAACGCCATGGGAGATTCTATGGCTTAACTTGAGAGGGGAGGAAGCAACCCGGATTTGGGATCTTGTTATCGGGCAAGAAGGGCCCGTCATTCACAGAGATGCTGACTCCCCCTTAATTCTAGGTCTGTGGAAGCTTCTAAGCATGATAGCTGAGGAGAACGTTATTGATAAATATCAACTGTCCAGTACTGTCTATGAGTGGATGCTTACTCTAGTCAAGACGAGCACAGAAAAAAACAAAGACATCAACGAGAACTCCATCTCCATCCTGCTGAAAGCCAAGCGTTTCATGAAGGAGCATTATGATTCCCCAATAACGCTCGACATGCTCTCCGAACACTGCGGAGTTAACAAGCACTACTTATGCAGGCTGTTCCAGAAGTCGGAGCAGTCCTCCCCCCTTTCTTATTTGCGAGACCGGAGGGTTGAAGCCGCAGTCACCTTACTTCGAACCACAGATCTACCGATCCAGGATGTTGGCAAACAATGCGGCTTTGAGAGCCCCAGCTACTTCGGCAAGGTGTTTCGTGAATATATGTCCATGACACCCAAAGAATATCGAATGAAGAAGTTCGAGTTTCCTTATGATGCAATCTATTACCATGAATAGCAAAAGGGGAGCACAAAGAATAACCAAACAAAAATCCCCGAAAATTTTATTTTCGGGGATTTTCTGTGCTCAAGCGTACAGTTCCTTTGACTCTTGTGATTTCGTCGTCCGGATTGATGAATAATACATAAATAATATTCCTTGACAAGAATATTCCCCATCAGGTATATTTAAAACAACAAAACGACATCATGATAAAGGAGATGAGATTGAACAAGAGCCATCCCATAACGAGGTGAAGCACATGCCAAGGCAGAATCCGGTAATGGATATGACAACGCTGAGCGCTTTGGCCGAACCGAATCGTATGAGAATCGTTGAACTTTTACGCGATGGTCCTCTGACCGTTGGTGAAATCGCCGACCGTTTGAGTCTTCGCCAGCCCCAAGCCTCGAAGCATTTAAAGATGCTTAGCGATAACGGGATTGTAGAAGTAAAGGCCGAAGCCAACCGCCGAATCTACAAACTGCGGCCCGAGCCCTTCCAGGCACTGGAATCTTGGGTGGAATCCTTCCGGCATGTCATGGAAGACAGATTCGATAATCTGGATGAATACTTGCGTAAACTGCAAAACAAGGACAAATCAGAACTGTAGATTAAATCGGTTAAGGAGGAATTATAAAATGTCAAACCATGCTTTTGTTTCGAAAGTAGAAAACGACCGGGTGCTGGTGCTGGAACGTGTATTCGAGGCACCGCGCGATCTCGTGTTTCAAATGTTTAAAGAGGCTGAACACCTCAAGCATTGGTGGGGGCCCAAAGGATGGGAAATTCCTGTTTGCAACGTCGATTTTCGGCCGGGTGGCGTTTGGCACTACTGCATGAAGTGCGTCGACCGGAACCAAGGCGAATTTTACGGTATGGAATCTTGGGGCAAAGGCGTTTACAAGGAAATCGCCGAGCCGGAGAAAATTATCTACACCGATTACTTCTCAGATGCCGAAGGCAATGTAAATGATACACTGCCATCGACCGAAATCACGTTGGAATTCGTCGATTTAGGAGGCAAGACGAAGCTGATCAACCGTGCGGTGTATGCTTCCGCAGAGGCGCTCAAAACGGTTATGGACATGGGCATGCTGCAAGGCATCAGCGAAACTTGGGATCGCCTGGAAGCTCGTCTGATCGAGTTCAAGTAAGGAAATATGGGTATAGCCGCCTGGCTTTAGAGCCGGCGGTTGTTTTGCTTTTGCAGAATACACCAGTCAAGGTTCAACTTAAAAACAGAAACAACTCGGTTCAATGGACCGGCGGCCAGCTAATGATCAGCATTGGTTCGTTCTGTCGCTCATCTCTCATCAGCCTGCTTATCTATGTATTCGTTCGTCCAAGGCTTTTATTCAACGATAAGTTTAGCTTTCATATTGGCATGGGCTTTAGCCGCACATTGTATTACAGAAGAATTCATACGTCCCAGCCTCATTTATTGTCACAACCTCGGAGTCACCGGAGCGCAGTTCTTTAATTTTAAGGCCATTAAATGCAATACTATGGACGCCCGATTCCGACTCCAATAAAATATTCGGGTACTTTTGATGAAATCTCATGAAGTAAGTAGCAAGATATTCAAGTTCAGCAGGACAACATCCGATTGAAATGGTTTCTCTAGATTTGTTGATTCGGCCAACGATTTCAACGCGCTTCCGTTACTCCCCCCCTGCTGAACTCCTCTGTAATAAACAGTATATGAAGGAAACTATCATGTAATATATCCGCTACATTTCAGGTGAAGGTTACTAGATTTAGGGTTGGTCCGTCGGGGGAACCCCGGAAGGTATAATCTTCCTTCACCATCGGAAGCAAATCTCTTGGCGCTAATTTTTAGACTTCAATCTGAAACGCCAACCTAAACAAGACGTAAAACCCAGAGTATGCATCTTTAAAAATAGGTAGGAAACAGACCGAACGCAGGATGCCCGATTAACGCATCAAGCCGGGGAGTTTTATACAAAATGGAGGGGAATCATTTGTTCACCACAAACAAAGCATTGCGCTTTGGCATGCTTATCGTATTACTGTTTTTGATTATTTTCTTAGGTTCCAAAGTAAGTTTCGTATTTCGTCCGATCATTGCATTAATCGAGGTAGTGGCCATCCCGCTGCTTCTATCCGTATTTTTTTACTATTTGCTCAGGCCGCTGGTGAAGTTAATGGAAAAGTATAGAGTTAACCGGACCTTGGCCATTTTGATTATTTATGTCATTTTCGCGCTTGCCATCGTTTGGTTCATTACTAGCAAATGGCCAGTGCTATACGGACAGTTCATAAGCTTTTTAGATAATGTCCCAAGTCTCTTGAGTTCCGTAGGGGAACAGATCAATGAGCTTGAGAAGAACGGATTCCTCGCTTCCTTATTTCCGGCCAATGAAAGCAATGGACTCTCTTCAATCACCAATTACTTAAACAAAGGCTTTTCTTTCATGTCGAACTATTTAGGCGGTTTGTTTTCGTTTGTGTCTAATTTTACGATTATCCTGTTCACCTTCCCCATCCTCCTGTTTTTCATGTTAAAAGAAGGAGAGAAGTTCGGAAATATACTTGTGCGCGCAACGCCAACTCGTTATCAAAACGATTCCCGTGAGATTGTCACAGGCATCGACCATATGTTAAGCGGATTTATCGTGGGAAGAGTGATCGTCAATCTTTCGTTAGGTGTCTTAATGTATATCGGCTTCCTGATTATTGGCTTACCCTATGCTTTCTTGCTTACGGTCATATCCGTCATTGCAAACTTTATCCCGTTTGTCGGTGCCATCCTGTCTGCGATTCCGATTGTCATCGTAGGGCTGACGCAATCGCCGGGCACGGCTATATGGTCGCTTGTCATCATACTGGTCGCTCAGCAAGTTCAAGATAACTTGATCGCTCCCTATGTATTCGGTAAAAAGCTGGATATTCACCCTCTTACAACCGTAATCCTTGTCCTGGCTGCCGGCAATATCGGGGGAATCATCGCGATGATTGTTATCATTCCCGTTTATATGATGCTGAAAATCATTGCCGTTCGCGTATTCTCTCTATTTTTCAAAGAGAAATGGATGAAACTGTAACATCAACCCAGTGATCTCAGTGGGGCTTCTTTTTTGTTTGCTTTAATCACCCAGAATCTAACAGAAAATAAATTGAAAAAAACTTTGAGCCCCGTCATAATGAAAAAAGAACCGGTAAATTTCAGCTACATATCATTCAAGTAAATTTATTGCATTTTTCTCGGTAAAGTAGGGGGATTGATTTGACGAAGTTATCCTTAATCTCGGAGTCTAAAAAGAGATGTGAAAAGCTAGGTATTGATCCACAGGGGATTCCCTCCTTTACTAACTTTTTATCAGAAAGCGATTTGAATCTAAAACGGGCAGAATACGAGGAAATATTGTCCGTCATTGATTTCTTTGTTCATAAGTTGTTGGAGCTCATGAAAGGACTCCCGCTGCTCATCCTGATTACCGATGAGAACGGCTGCATACTGGAAATGGCCGGGGATGAAGCGATCAAGACTGTGATTCAGCAATCGGGCATTAAAGTTGGCCTCGTGTTCAATGAACACGAAGCGGGAACCAACAGCATTAATTTGGTTTTGGATCATCGTGAGCCGATTCAACTTGTCGGGGACGAGCATTATTATGAATTTTTATGGTCCTCCGCCTGTTATACCGTACCCTTTCAATATACAGATATCTCCAATTTGCTCGGAACCATTACGATCATGACGACGATCGACCAGCACAACCCCTTTTTACTGGCGATGCTATGCACGGTTGTCGATTCGATCGAAAGAGAACTGCTATTGAAGAAGCAAAACAGACGATTGCACATACTGAATCAGGTGGTCATCGAAACGACAAGAAACGGCATTATTATTACGGATCGGGATGGAAACATTACGGAGTTCAACAAGTTTGCTGAAATTTTAACCGGTGCCAAAAAGCAGGATGTCATCAATAAACCTATTCCGAATGCCAAAACAAACGACTTCATTAAAGAGGTCCTTCAAACGGGGAAAGAGTATGAAGATATGGAATTCATGCTGCGTCCTAAGATGGGACAAGACGAGCGGGTCTGCCTGTTTGACGCCTTCCCTATTCGTGATGAGAATATGCAGATCATGGGCGCATTCGCACAGTTTCGGGACATCACGGAGCGTTATCATACGCAAAAGCAAATCAATTATTTAGCCTATCATGACGATTTAACCGGTTTGCCGAATCGAAGGTTTTTCACCGGGCATATTGGTGAATTGCTGAGACAAGGGGGGAAAGAAAACCGTATCTTTGCCGTCATGTTTCTCGATCTGGACAGTTTCAAGAAGATTAACGATACGCTGGGTCATAACAACGGCGACGTGCTGTTGCAGATGGTTGCCGAGCGTCTGAAAGCTTGCTGTCATGCTTCGGACCAACTGGTATCCAGAATGGGCGGGGATGAATTCACGATCCTCTTGGAAGAGATTACGGATCAGACGGAAGCCATTCAGGTTGCGGAAGAGATTATTAGAGCATTTGAGAAACCATTTGCAGTGGACGGCTATGAGTTATATATAACAGCCAGCATCGGTATTGCCTTCTATCCTCAAGATGGCAGGGATGTCGAGATGCTGATGAAGAACGCCGACATTGCCCTTTACCAGATGAAAGACGATGGGAAGAACAACTATAACATTTTCAAATCTATCCCGAGCGGCGGCGGTATTGAACGGCTTACGCTGGAGAATTCGATCCGTAAAGCGCTGCAGCTAGAGGAATTCGTGTTATATTACCAGCCCCAGATCGATTCAAAGACAGGGGAAATCATCGGTACCGAGGCGCTTGTTCGCTGGAATCACCCGACTCTTGGCTTGATCCCCCCGGCTAAGTTCATCCCGATCGCCGAAGAAACAGGACTTATTGTTCCCCTCGGAAAATGGGTGCTCAAAACCGCCTGCCTTCAGCATCAAAAGTGGAAGGAAAAAGGGTTTACCCCGATGCGCGTGTCGGTGAATCTCTCTTCTCGCCAATTTTCAAAGCATGATTTGGTAGAGACCATCAAAGAGATTTTACTCGAAACCCACATCGATCCCTCCTATCTGGAGCTCGAAATCACAGAGTCGATGACGATGAATGTTGAAGTTGCAATCGAGATACTCGGAAAGCTGAAGGAACTAGGTATACTGATCTGCATCGACGACTTTGGGACAGGTTACAGCAATCTCTCCTATCTGAAACAGTTTGCGATTGACCGGCTGAAGATTGATCAATCCTTCGTCAGGGATATCATGACGGATTCGAATGACGCGGACATTGTAGCTACGGTAATCGCGATGGCCCATAAGCTTGGAATCGATGTGATCGCAGAAGGTGTAGAAACGAAGGATCAGTTGAATTTCCTGCGCAGTCAGAACTGCCATGAAGTACAAGGTTTTTATTATTACCCACCTATACCAGCAGAACAAATCGAACAGTTGTTGATGCAAACGACGACCATAAAAACCAATTTGCAGGGGTGATAAGATGAAACAAAGAGTGTATACAATATTAGTCGAGCATTTTAAAAAATGGGGAATTACCCACGTGTTCGGCATTCCCGGAAAGTCCATCTCTCCGCTGATGCTGGAACTCGAAAACTATGATATTCAATATGTGCTGGGTCGTCACGAAGCTGGCTGTGGGTTTGAAGCGTCAGGTTATGCCCTGGCAGCAAAAACGATGGGGATCGCGATTGGCACTTCCGGGCCGGGAGGAACAAACCTCATTACAGCCGCAGCGCAGGCCAAAGAATTTCAGCTTCCTGTATTGTTCATTACCGGACAGCCTTCGATGCAAGAGACTGGGCGCGCTTTAAGCCAGGATTCAAGCCAGTTTGGGGCAGATTTGGTTAAAATGTTCGAACCTGTCACCTTGTTCAGTGCTCGCATCGAACGGGGGGACACTCTCTATCTCTACCTTAAACATGCCTTGGAAAAAGCCTACACCGGTGAAAAGGGACCCGTTCATCTGTGCATCCCATTTGATGTGCTGATGGAGGAAGTGGAGACGTTCTACCTGCCATTGCCGGACCATATTTCACCCGTTGTATCTCCCGACATTGATAAGGCCATATCGTTGCTGGATGAGGCCAAGAAACCTGTCCTCTTCGTGGGCAAAGGGGCCGTCATGTCGGATACCTATGACCAATTGCAGACGATTGCAGAACATTGGGGAATTCCTGTAATGACCACCCCTGGCGGGAAAGGCGCTTTTCCTACCAATCATCCCTTATACTTGGGCGGGTATGGCCTCGGCGGTTCCAAGTTTGCAACCGATTATTTGAAATCCGGCGTTGATCTGATGATCGTCGTCGGCAGCAAATTGTGCGACATGTCTTTGTCCGGATTTACGGCCGATATGGAGCCGGACAAGGTCTTGCAATTTGAGTATGACCTTACGTTCGCAGGCAAAACCATTCAGGCGCCGACGCAATTGATCCTTGGCGATATCCACTCCAACTTGACTCAACTCATTTTGCGGAGCGGGGCAACGTCCAAAGAGCATGAGATGCTGACACCGCGGGCACAAGCGGCAGCTGCGTCCTCCCAAATGGAATCCACCATGTTGTCAGCGGGGGCGGCGTTCAGGAGCTTGCGGGCCGTGCTTCCGAAAGAGGCGGTACTCTTCGGAGATGCAGGGAGTCACTCCTTTCATGCCGTACAGCATTTCGAAATCATCGAGCCCGGGACGTTCTTTTTCGATGAGGTGTTCATCGCGATGGGAGCGGCGATCGGCTATTCGATCGGAGCGAAAATAGCTATGCAAGATCGCCCTGTCGTCTGTGTGACCGGCGACGGCTGCATCATGATGCACGGCACCGAAATATCAACAGCAGTGAACCACGGGATTCCGGTTATCTTCTTTGTGCTGAATAACGGTCGCTTAGATATGGTGGAAAAGGGAATGTCCTATAACACGGGACGCTCCGTCGGTGCTGTCTATGAGCGGCCGCTGGATATTAGCTTGTTTGCCCAATCCATGGGCGCAACGGCATTTCGCTGTGAGAATGAAACCGACATCAAGCTGGCGGTCCAGTCAGCTTTGCAGTCGAATACGGCAACGGTCATCGAGGTCATGGTCGACCCGCAAGAAATCCCGCCGATCCTCACCAGACTGCTTAGCTTAGATTAAAACTTACGGAGGACGTAATATGGAATCGAATCGGTATGATAAAGGAATAGAAGTGTTACAACGGATGGTCAGTGAAGAAACGCTGAACGCAACGGTTAAAAAAATGGAGAAATTCAGTCCTGACATGGCCAAGCTGATTGTCGAGTTCCCTTATGGCTCGCTGTATTCCCGTCCAGGTCTGGATTTAAAGCAGCGGAGCCTGCTTACGATAGGGGCTATGATTGCTTCAGGAGCGGCCGCTCAACTCGATTTCCATATTCAAGGGGCTCTGAATGCCGGGCTTACGCCCAATGAGATTGTAGAGGCCGTCATGCACTGTGTATCTTATGCGGGCTTTCCCAAGACGCTGGATGCCATGTTTGTAGTCATGAAAGTGTTTGATGAACAGGGAATTACATACGAAGAAGCATGACACTTAGCTGTCATGCTTTTTTTCTATGCACAAGGATTGAACTTGTTCCAGATAACGCGACCTCAACGTAAAGGGCTCTAACTTGAAATTCTACAAGTTAGAGCCCTTTTGAACCCTCCAAATCCTATTCATGCCAGTAATGTACTTATTTCTTTGAAATTTTCTGCAAACCCAATGAACACTTTATCTTCAATAAGGATGGTCGGAACAATTTGTTTACCCGTAAGATTTTTAACTTCTACTGCATATTCAGGGTTTTCTTCGCAGTTATATTCTATATAAGGAACGTTCTGCTCTTTGAAGTATCGCTTCGCATGATTGCAATCACTGCAGGTGGGAATCGTGTAGATTTTTACGTTTGCCGACATGCCCTCACATCCTTTTCCCAATATTAATTAGCGACCTCATACCCTTTACTCCGGATAACATCCTTAATGTCTCCAAGGGTAAATTTTGATTCGTCGTACTTGACTTCAACTGTGCCTTCATCAAAATGAACCTTTCCCTCCACACCGATGGAATTCAATGTTCCTTCAATTTTACGAATGCATGAACGGCAGCTCATTCCATTTACTTTGACGTTTGCATCTTGCATCATATTCACCTCCTTTCGCTTGCTGTTGGCTATCTTATCATTTCTGCTGCAATCGTTAGCTGCGTACTTTTACACGCTGCAGCCGAAGTGCGTTCAGTACAACGGATACGGAGCTCAGAGCCATCGCTGCTCCTGCTACCCAAGGTGCCAGCAGACCGATGGCTGCAATCGGAATGCCTAGAGTGTTATAACCAAGCGCCCAGAATAAATTCTGGCGAATATTACTCATCGTTTTACGGCTCATATAGATGGCGTCCGGGATACTCGTCAGATCGCCACGCATCAAGGTCACGTCGGCCGCCTCCATGGCAACATCCGTTCCTGTCCCAATAGCCATTCCAATATCGGCTGTGGCTAATGCCGGAGCATCGTTAATGCCATCACCCACCATGGCTACGGTTTTTCCTTGGGCCTGCAGGGCTTTAACTTCTTCCGCTTTCCCCTCAGGCAACACTTCTGCACGTACATGATCAATGCCAACCTGGGCAGCGATCGCTTTGGCTGTACGCTCATTATCACCCGTGATCATGATCACCTGAATGCCCATTCCTTTTAAGCGTTGGACAGCTTCTTTAGAAGTCTCTTTAATGGTATCCGCCACTGCAACCATACCGGCATATTGCTTATCTATCGCTACAAGCATTGCTGTTTTTCCCGTTTCTTCGAGTCTGGACATCGTTTCGTAGGCATGAATAGCATCTACATCGTACTTTTCCATCAATCTTCTAGTACCGATCAGCAGTTCTTTTCCTTCGACGACAGCCTGAATTCCGTAGCCTGGAATGGCTTCAAAAGCTTCTGTTCCAGGAAGGGAAATATTGCGTTCCTGAATGCCGGTCACAATTGCTTCGGCCAAAGGGTGTTCCGAATTTTTCTCCGCAGCGCCGACGAATCTAAGGAAGTCTCCTTCGTCCATCTCTGTAAGCACATCCGTAAGTTCAGGTTTACCTTTCGTTACCGTTCCTGTTTTATCCAGGATTATGGCGTCAATCTTATGAGTCTGTTCAAGGTGTTCTCCGCCTTTGAACAAGATCCCGAGCTCTGCAGCACGACCTGACCCGGCCATAATCGATGTTGGAGTTGCCAACCCCAGCGCACATGGGCAGGCAATAACCAGGATGGCGATTGCTTTTTCCAAGGCCTCTGCAAACTCGCCAGGTGTGACCAAGAAATACCAGACCAGGAAAGCGACCACCGCAATACCTACCACAATGGGAACAAAGATACCGGAGATCACGTCTGCCACCCGCTGAATCGGGGCTTTGGAACCCTGGGCTTCTTCAACCACTTTAATAATCTGCGCCAGCGCAGTCTCCTTGCCGACTTTGGTTGCTTTAATACGGAGCATGCCATTTTTGTTGATGGTCGCTCCAATGACGGCATCACCGGCGGTCTTCTCAACGGGTAAGCTTTCGCCGGTTAACATGGATTCATCCACGGAGGATGTTCCTTCCAGCACCACACCATCAACCGGAACCTTGTCTCCGGGCCGCACAAGAACCATATCCCCGACAATCACTTCATCGACCGGAATCGTAATTTCCTGACCATCGCGTACAACCAGTGCCGTCTTCGCCTGGAGTCCCATCAGGGACTTGATGGCTTCGGAAGTCTTGCCCTTGGCCAGCGATTCGAACAGCTTACCCATGATGACTAAAGTGATCAGGATCGCACTTGTTTCATAGTAAAGTGATGGACCGTGGTGGGCGTTCGCTCCTGCAGTGAACCAGTCAATCGTCAGGTACAGACTGTAGAAATAAGCAGCTGAAGTCCCTAGCGATACCAACACGTCCATATTGGCGCTTCCGTTTCGGAGTGCCTTATAGGCCCCCACATAGAACTGTTTTCCGACATAAAATTGAACCGGTGTTGCTAAAATGAGCTGAAACCACGGGTTCATCAAAATTTCTGGCATGTAGATCCACGAGGTGAACGAAAAGTGTGCCACCATACTCCACAGCAACGGAAGGGACAAGATTGCCGATAAAAGCAGCAATCGTTTCTGATGCTTAATTTCTTGTTTCCGGTGGTCGACCGTTTTCTTGTTCTCTTGCTTCGTTACCGCTTTATAACCGAGCTGCTTGACTTTATTCTGCATATCAGAAACGGTAATATCAGCTGGCGAATACTCAACTCTTGCCGTTTCCATCGCAAAGTTGACGGATGCGTTGGTAACCCCGGGAAGTTTGCTCAAGCCTTTTTCAATACGGTTAGCACACGCAGCACAGGTCATTCCTTCGAGGTTAAAATCAATGACTTCTTTCGCCGTATCATACCCAAGTTTTTTTATCGTTTCCTCCAACTTATCGACGCCTACCTTACCTGGATCATACGTTACACTTGCTTTTTCCAAGGCAAAGTTCACGTTGGCTGAAGAAACACCTTCCAGTTTATTCAGTCCTTTTTCAATACGATTGGCGCATGCAGCACAAGTCATTCCTGTAATTTGCAGCGTCGTCTGTTTGCTCTCTTTTCCGGCTACGGCTTCCATGGTCATCACTCCTAGAGGATAATGGCAAATGCATTCTCACAGTTTTAAAACTTGCATGATATTACTGTTTTTCATGGATTGTTATATTAAGGCGTTTATTTTGCTTTCCAACAACTTCCTTGTATTTAGTATACCCTCCTACCCTATAATTAGTCAACACTTTTCTGAAATTTTTTTGTGTACCCCAGTACCCTATATAATGATCCAAAATAAAAAGCAGCGTGATAATCGCTGCCTTTTAAAGGTCTTTATTTCATTAATTTATTCATAGTCTTCAATAGCTCATCCAACACCTCAGTGTCACCTTCTTGGATCCGATCGATAACACAGCTCTTCATGTGATGCTCAAGTAAAAGCTTACCTACCCCATTTAAAGCCGATTGCACCGAAGCAATCTGGTTTAGAACATCATCGCAGTAAGTGTCTTTTTCGATCAATCCTTTGATCCCTCGAATCTGCCCCTCTATTCGGTTCAACCTGGATATCATATTGTTTTTTTCTTTTTCGGAATGATGGCTCTTTCGACCCGGTTCCTCACTTGAGCAGCACCCTGCATTTTCTGCTATAGTACTTTCTACCGTTTCCAGTTCAACACTCATCGTCCCTGCCTCCATTCCTTTATAAAGATCATTATAGACATATGGGTTTACTCCATACATCATGGCATGATGAATCCCTTTCATCAATATATACCCCCCACCCCTATAAAGTCAAGTTGGTAACACCCATTAAGTCTCTGCCGGTAAATCACCTAAAATTAGCCGGAGTCAAAAAACTTCAGCCACAAGGTGACTGAAGTTAAAATAGATTACATCGATTTAGAGATGTCGGAGCCAACCTTTTTTGGTGAACGAATGAAGATCAATGCCAATAAAGCGCCAATAAATGCAACGATGCCCGACCATAAGAATGCAGCTTGAAATCCACTGTTCAGAGCTACCATTGGATCGCCACCTGCTTGTGCCGAAGTCGTTGTTGCAGCAATGGCAACCATAATCGCCAAGCTGATCGCTGAACCAATCTGGTAGCTTGTATTGGCAAGCCCTGATGCAAGCCCTGCTTCTTCAGGCTTAGCTCCGTTCATGGCAGACATCATGGAAGGAATATAAGCCAGTGACATCCCGAGCGCACCTAAAAGTGAAGCCGGCAGCACATTCGCTAAGAAGGTTCCGTCTACAGGCGTGTTCGTGGAGAACAGGATCATCGAACCTCCTAAGGCAGTCAAACCGATCACGATATTCGCTTTTACGCCAATCTTGGCGATGAGCTTGCCCGTTATCGCAATCATGAAAATGGCGATGACAATGGTCATCGGCAGCAAAGCAACACCTCCGGTAAAAGCTGAAAATTTCAAAACCTGCTGCATGTATAGATTGAGGAAGTACCAAAGCGGAATCCATCCTCCTGATAACATTAACAGTGCGATATTACCTGCTGCTAGATTAGGTGCCTTAAAAATTCGAAGAGGTACAAGGGGTTCCTTTTTGACCGCCTGAACAATGAGGAAGAGGATAAATAGAGCTAAACCTAAGATCAGTGTCCATATCGTCGTAGGTGCTCCCCATCCGTTATGTTCTGCGGTGACAATCCCATACACAATTAAAACTAATGCAACTGTAACAAATACGGATCCTACGATATCAATGCTGCCTTTTCTGCGTGCTCCTTTTGCTAAAAGCCCGGGAGACAATATCAGGGCAAGAATTCCGACAGGGACGTTGATCAGAAATGTCCATTCCCAGCTTAGCCATTCGGTAATGACACCGCCAAGAAACACCCCCGCGGAACCACCTGCAGCAGCGGATGCCCCCCAGAATCCCAAAGCCTTTCCTAATTCCTTGGGATTTCCGCTAAATAACATCATAACGATCGTTAACGCGGATGGTGCAATGAGTGCAGACCCAAAGCCTTGGAGCGCTCGGCCAATGTTGAGTACGTTGTCGTTCCATGCTAGCCCTGCAAGTAACGAGGCTGCAGTTAGAATAAGAAACCCCCACATGAACATGCGTTTTTGTCCAAACAGATCAGACAACCGGCCCCCCAGCAATAGAAAGCCGCCAAAGAAAATAACATATGCGTTAAACACCCACTGTAAGCTTTCTTGGGAATATCCCAGCGCTTCTTTAATAGCGGGCAAAGCTACTCCGATAATTGATGTATCCATAATCACCATAAAATTCGCAAGGCATAACAATGCGAGTGCCATCCAGCGCCTCGGATCAGCCTGGGAAAGACCTTGAGACTGAGTTGTCATTTCTATAATCCTCCTTAAGAGAGATAAAACCGGTCCTTCATCCCTTTCACGCTCGTGACGGCCGTCAGTGAACGAGGTGATCAATACCATAAATTCCCGGCTTCGATGTCAATATAGTATAGCCCCCTACCCTATATTGTCAAGCGGTTTATTTTTTCTTTAACCAATGAATATAGGAACAGCAAAAAACGCCCCGGTAGGAGCGTCATGAATTGCAGTCATTATAAGCCTCACCTTTGTATCGGTAACTGTACGTAAAATTGTGCACCATGATCACTTTCAGCCCATATCTGCCCACCGTGGCGCTCTACCAACGTTTTGGTAATGGTTAATCCAAGCCCACCGCCCCCCATTTTACGGCTGCGTGATTTATCTACCCGATAAAAACGCTCAAAGATATGCGGAAGATCCGCTGATGGAATTCCTATGCCATTATCTGAGACGGTAATTTGGACCACACCTAATTGGACGGTACCATTGACTTCAACGCTACCGCCTTCAGGTGTATATTTCAATGCATTAGATAACAGGTTTGTCCAGATTTGAATAAGCCGGCTTTCATCGGCAATTACGCAAACATTGGGTATATCTTTTTTCTCCAGGTTAACTCCCTTTTGTTGAAATGAAGGACGCATGAGGTCCATGACTTGATCAATGGACTTCTTTAAAGAGACTTGCTCAAGCATGAATTGAAAATCGATGGAATTAACGATTTGAAGCTCTTCCAAATCATGAACCAGCTGAATCAAACGATGGATTTCTTCACGGCTGGACTGGATCCGTTCCGGAGTAGGCTCCCATATTCCGTCTTGAATAGCAGCGAGGTAACTATTCAATGTGGTTAAAGGTGTCCGCAACTCATGGGCAATATTTTCGGTCATAGCGATTCTCAATTTTTCTTGCTGCTCCAGTTGTTCAGCTAAGTGATTGATGGAAGCGGCCAACTCCTCCAGCTCATCTTTGGGCAAACTCTTCAACGGGAGACGGACATCCCGTTTTCCTCGGGCCATGATTAATGTAAGATTTTTCATGCTGATTAATGGCGACGAAATCCGTTTGGCGATATACACACTTAACACAAATGAGATGATTAAAGCTCCCCCAATCGTTAAGCCTATGGATTGGATAATCGCTTGCTCCAAGTGAGAATTCAGTGAATCAGCTGAATGTTGCGCTTCGGACATTTCGCGTCCATACATTTGAAAATGGTAGTGGGTTGCATTGATCATAGCAATCGAAGCGATCACCAAAATAAAGCCGGTATATAAAATCAGAACCGTGCTTAAGCGAAAAGATAATGTACGTTTCATAAACTCCCCCCGTTAAAGCGGTACCCTGCTCCAAAAACAGTCCGGATAAATAAGGGGTTCTTCGGGTCCTCCTCCATTTTTTGACGCAAATTTTTGACATGCTGATCAATAATACGCGAGTCTCCATCAAATTCAAACCCCATAACGAGTTCAATCAATTCTTCCCGAGAGAACGTTCGCTCCGAGTTTCTCGCCATAACTAAAAGCAATTTATATTCAGATGGGGTTAAACTAATGGGTTTATGTTGAACGAAGACCTGTTTGGCATGGCTATCAATAATCAGACGTCCTTCGCCATATTCTAATCGATCGGCCAGAAGTTCTTGCTGATTGGTTCGCCTTAGTACAGTGCGAATTCTGGCTATGAGTTCTTGAGGATCGAACGGCTTCACCATATAATCGTCTGCCCCAACAGACAACCCATGAATACGATGCGAAATGGACGATTTAGCTGTGAGCATAATAATTGGTGTGGGATAAGCTGTTCGGATTTTCCGGCATAAATCCTCTCCGTTCATGTCGGGAAGCATAAGATCCAGCAAAACCAAATCAAAAGGTTGATTGGCTAATTCATTCCAAGCACTCTCCCCTGTGGCCGCTTCGTGCCCTTCAAACCCTTCCTTTTTTAAATAAGCGATGATGACTTCCCTGATTTTCTCCTCGTCTTCAACAACTAAAATTCTACGCATGAGTTCCCTCCAAACGTATAGGCGGATTCTTTTTCATACACCTCAACTTCCGTTCTCCTCTGCACGACTATATAATCAAACAGGTCATTTCTCACCACGAAATGACCTGTTATACTTCTTTCCGATATGACTGGGGGCGCTTTAAAAGCAAAAACAACAACAAAATAAGCAAGGCGGAGACGACTAAACGAATTTTATTATTACCCCAAAAAAGTATATCATGTGCTATCAATGTTTCGATCGCAACCGAAGGCATTTTCCCGATCAGGGAGGCTATGCAGAAGATATAAAAAGGGACCGAAGTTGCGGCTGCCAAAAAGGTAACCAGTCCAGAGGGGACAATCAAGATCACATTCACCCCGGATAAAAAAATAGACGGGATGACGCCTAAAATACTAATGATCACACTTAAGACAAAACTAAATAAAATCCCCCAGACTCCTAAAGCCTGAAGCCATCCAATGATTTGGAATTCATCAATCGACAATATCACACCACCAATTAGATCTTCCTTTATGAGACACGAAGTTTCAGCTGCTCGATTGTAATTCTTTTTACGAATTTCCCGAATTTTTCTTTTCCCTTGGCTTCAGCTTTATAATAGTCGATCAATTTCAGGACTAAAGGGATGACCTCTTCTTCCGATAAACCGGAAAGCAACAACTGAGCAAATGTAGCTTTGATTCCCTTAGAATCACCACCAACATAAATATCAAATCGATTCTTCATTTTGACGACAGCAATGTCTTTTATTAAGGGCTCACTTGTCCCGAGCGCACAACCGGCGTAGCCTATCTTTAACGGCGTTGGAGTCAAAATTCCTGATATAGCTTGATTTAATCGCTGTGCAAAATCTAATCCCGCCTCTTCAGGCCCCCTGCAAAAGTTACAGGCAATAAGACTTTTGGTAGCAAACCCCGACGGGTTTACTTCGAGTCCAACAAGCTTTAAGCGCTCCGTAACCTCAGCCTGAATAGGCGCAGGTATTTCAACGTAGAGTTGTTTAAATGGCGTCATTTCGATTTTTTGGTCCGGACCAATGAGCTTGCTGATTTCAAGTAGTTGTTCAGCAGTAAATAAACTTCCGCCGACTTGAACCGGCGGGGATACCGCGATCATGATTTTTTCCTCCATGCTGTTTCCTCCACAAACGGTTCTTAACATAGTTAGAGGCACCAAGGTATTCTTGGCACCTCTATTTATCACTTCAAGGTTACTTAAACAACATCATAACCCTGGTCTTCGATGGTCTCTTTAATTTTGCTTTCCGTAAGTTTGGTCTCATCGAATTGAACTTCAACAGAGGCATTGGACAAGTTAACCTTCCCCCCTGCCCCTATTTGCTTAAGAGCTCCTTCAATGGAATTCACGCAGTGTTGACAGCTCATTCCGTTTACGTTTAAAGTAATGGTTTTCAATTTCGACTCCTCCTTTCGATTTGTTATTAGTATACCCCCCTATAGTATGATATTCAAGCCTAAAGTTATACTACCCAAGGAGAGCTGTAGATCCTCGGCCTCTTTTGCGTAATAAGATCAGATGGTTTTCCATATTGGGTTAACCAATACCCGTTATGTTTCATCCATCTTCATCATTTCTTTACATGTTTATTTTATGATGAATGAGGCTTACATCAAAAGAATTAGAAAGGGGTTCTTCAAATGAAAGCAGCGATAATAAGAACAATAATCCTCGCTAGCTCGGTGGCCATTTCTGCTGCTGGCTGCTCGAAAGTAAGCAATATGAACGGAATGGATCATTCAAAAATGAATATGGGTTCAAACTCTACTTCCAACTCCAGTGAATCCGCTGCATCCGTTAAATTGACAACAGCAACACCTGTTGTGAATGGTAAAGAATTCACCATAACCGCACAGGAAAGTAATCTCGAAGTGAAAAAGGGGAAAACCATTCCCGTATGGACATTTAATAACTCGGTTCCCGGTCCACAAGTCCGGGTAAAGGTTGGGGATACGGTCAAAATAAACTTGAAAAATCAACTTAAGCAGCCTGTCTCCATCCATTGGCACGGCTATCCGGTTCCCAACAATATGGACGGAATTCCAGGAGTCACACAAGATGCCGTCGAACCCGGAAAGACCTTCACCTATGAATTTAAAGCCACCATACCGGGAACTTATTGGTACCATTCACATCAAGACAGTGTGAATCAAGTGGACAAAGGCTTGTATGGTTCTCTTGTTGTCGAAGACCCCCAAGATACCGCTGACCGCGATTACACCCTTGTGCTCGATGAATGGATGAGTTCTGGAGATATGAACATGGATAACGGTGGAATGAATATGGCAGGACATGATATGAGTATGTATGACCTTTATACGATCAATGGAAAAACAGGTGATGCGATCGATAAGCTTACCGTTAAAGAGGGTGAAAAAGTAAAACTTCGGTTGATTAACGCCGGCTACATCACTCACCGGATGCATTTACACGGTCATTCCTTTAAGGTTGTTTCATCCGACGGGCAGCCCGTGAATGACCCGGCTGTGATCAAGGATCAATTAGTCTCGATTGCTCCCGGAGAACGATATGATATTGAATTTACCGCAGATCATCCCGGAACCTGGTTGCTTGAAGAACATGCTAAGGATAATCGAGCACAAAATATGAGAGCCATTATTCAATACGAAGGTTCCAATTCGAAGCCCGACCCTTCCAATGCCTCCGAAGAACTTCCCGATTTTGATCTGGAGAAGTACGGAACCATGTCTGCGTCCGCATTTTCATTGGATCAAAGCTTTGAAGAAGACGTGACGATGAATCTAAATACCGAGATGAGAAATGGAGAAATGGTTTACACGATCAATGGAAAGGTTTTTCCGGAGACGGATACAATCAAAGTAAATAGAGGAAATAAGGTAAAGGTGACCTTTGTAAATCAATCCAAAATGGACGATCACCCGATGCACCTGCACGGCCATTTCTTCCAAGTCTTGAGCAAGAATGGCAAAACAGTTCAAGGATCTCCGATCATGAAAGACACGCTGAACGTCAAACCTGGCGAAACGTATGAAGTTGCCTTTGAAGCTGACAACCCCGGTGAATGGATGTTCCATTGCCACGATTTGCACCACGCGTCCGCTGGTATGGTAACTGATGTGATGTATGATGATTATCAAAATAATTATACGCCTGATCCCAATGTGAACAACGTCCCTGAATAAACAACAAAACGCACCGGCTGACTTCAGCCGGTGCTTTCATTTTTGATTTAGGTGGCTTATCCCGACTAGATCAAATTTCACTGATCAGTTTCAGGTAACTTTGTTGACTCACGACGCGGCGTGCTGTAACATACCGATTTTTATAATATGAATCCGATAATTTGCTAATGGTAACGCCTTTACTGCTTGAAGAGTGTGCAAACTCATTATTGCCGATATAAATACCCGCGTGAGATATTCCCGTACCGTCCGTATTAAAGAATACCAGGTCTCCTGCTCTAAGGTTTTCACGATCTACTGGAGTTCCGACTTGAGCCTGTGTTTTAGATGTGCGGGGTAAATCTAAATTGAATTTATCGAATATGTATAAAATAAAACCGGAACAGTCAAAACCAGCCACTGATGTGCCGCCCCACTGATAAGGAGTGCCTACGACCTTATCCACCTCACTTTCGAGTTTAACGGAACTGGCAAAGGAACTGGTTGCACTTGCTGAAAAAACAATGGCCGCACCTAACATTGACAAAATTACTTTCTTCACTATGTAGTTCTCCTTCCGATGCCTACGGAGTTAGCTAAGGGTTCGGTAGAAGGTTCCCTCTATTCTTCAATGAGAATATTTCACCCAAAAATGGTTCCCCCGTTTTCAGTATCAAGAAATTCGGCAATAATGATTAAAAAAATGTAACCCTACATAATGTAGTATATAACTAGATTTTTTGTCAATGCCTAATTGATAGATTCCCATTAACCGTAACTTTTTTTACTGATATTTGTTGGATTTTATGGAAGTTTCAACGAAACTGAGTAGGAGTTTGTCGATTTCAATATCCCGATATCGAGGTGCTTATCTTGGTAACGGAACATTTACGCAAGAACAAATAACAATTTTGTAAAGAATTAATCCAAGTAACAGAAAAACCAAGGCAAATAATCATATAGACGCCAAACAAAAAAACCGATCTGGCAATGCCAGATCGGTTAGAGGTATTTACCGTCAGGACACAGTCGAACCATGATCTTCATTGAGCTTGTCGATAACACGTCATAACGCTGCCCATGTCCAATATTTACAGTATCCGTCATATAACGTGCAAAAGGAGAAAGGAATTCACCGTCTTGTGCCACGCAACATCACTCACTTGCTAAAAAATACTCTATTTAGAAAGCTCACTTTCGACTACCCATTGATGATTCTTAACGGGGTTTCCTCCTGTAGTTGGCGTGTAGTCAACCATATACACCGTTGTTTTTTCAGCAGAATCAATAGCGCCTTCTGCGCCCTTCATACCTTCCATGTGATCAGCCTCTATGGTCACCTTAGTCCCAGGTTGCAAGGGCTCACTACCCGCATCCTTTATTTCCTCCTGGATAATCCACTTGTGATTCGGGACGGGTTTACCTCCAGTGGTTGGAGTATACGTTACAGCATAAGCCACTGTGTCGTAGGCACCGACCACTTTAGCCTTGGCTCCATCCATGCCTTCCATATGCTTGGTGTGGATCACAACCTCATCTCCAACTTTATATATGGGATTTTGAGCTTCTTTTAACCCTGCAGGAACCTCACCAGAACCAGAATGATTCATGCTGCCCATGTCCATGTTCGTATTATTGTTTGCATTATCCTTGTTTCCACACGCACTTAGCACCAGGATTGCTGCAAGGCTAATAAAAATGAATACTTTTTTCACAGTTTGTCACACACCTTTGCATATTTTTATTTGGATTGAATCCTCAGTTCCCAAACATTCTACCCAAAACTTATGAAGAACTTGTGAAGGTTTCCCGACCCACTCTCAAATCTAGCTGCAAGCTTAAATGAAAAGAATAGACCTATTCCATTTATCAGACAAAAATATGTAGATTTTAAGCCCGTCCAATCCTATGATTGTAACCAGGTATATACTTTAATATCTCAATCAAGCCATCGTTAGCGTACCTTCCGTTGTCTCCGTATTTCCGACACGTACGGGTCCGGAAAGCTTCAATGCCGAGGCCTACTCGAACCCACCTATTATGTAAGTAAAAATTAAACCGGAAAGCATTAGCTTTCCGGTTTATCTATTCTTAAAACTAATATGAATAAGAACCTGTTAACCCTCTTTTGTAAAGGATCTATCTAATGTTTCGGCCAAATTATCCCGCTGCGATCCCTTTACTAACGAGTAAATACCCGGGAAAGAGACTCTTATCTGCATCCGGAAGTCCCTCATACCATTCCAAAATCAAGTTTTTTATGACATGTGATGACGGAATAAAATCAAGAAAATCTAAACTGTTTACAAATCCAATATCCCTCTCATCAAGAAACGTGATTCCGCTGTGAGCAAATTCATCTTTTAATGTGAGGACAGGCTGCTCAACACCATACATCCATGTTCCCTGTCTTTCGGCAAAAGCCTTTCCAATACGATATGGCAAACATTTCGAGTAAGGAGTCATGATGACAATAGTGCCTCCCGGCTTTGTAACCCTCGCCATTTCTTTAAGGATGGTTACTTTTTCATCGAATGTGAAATGTTCAAGAACCCCTGCATTCCAAGTAAGGTCATATTGGTTATTAAGGGCATGCATCCTTCGAATATCAGATAGGACGAAACTCCCTTCACAATTCGCTTGCCGGAAAGCCGTTCGGCTATTTTCTAAGGCCTTTTCCGAATAATCAACCAAAGTCACATGAGCACCTTCCATCGCAAGATGTAAGGAGACTTTCCCCGTTCCCGATCCTGCCTCCAAAACTCTCTTGCCCTTTACCTCACCTACAGACTCACAAATCGTCTCAAAAATGGACTGACTTAATGAATCCCACTGATAGGATACCTCTCTAGACCAAAGTCGATCCCATACTGCCTTTTGCCCATCAGACATATCCCCACTCCTAGCCGTTATTATTGTAAAAACTTTTGAAGAAGATGATCAAAAGCAGCAGGATTTTGATGGATGTTCGACAAGCTCCTCAAGCCATGTGCTCCATATTGACGGATGAGCCCCTCCTCGTTTAAAGCAAACTCCATATGCTTATCGGGGAGCGTCATCCGCTGCGCCATCGTCGCGTGATAGACCCATGACTTCAAATAGCATTTGGGCCTCCAGTTATTTCGTGTCCCCAAATAATAGTAATAACCCAAGAGTAAACTGTCGTCTTCGTATCCTTGTTTTCCCCGCAAAAATTGGGTATCGTATCCCCCGATTTCCCGTAAAATCCTTGCCTTATGAACGACAGGATGAACAAATCCTTCACGAATTTCATCTCGTTGTAAATCCATTAAGAAGGGAATTAAATCCAGCGAGTTATCAGGTATCTCCGTCTCAATGCCTATCGGTTGTAATTCGCCGTACATCGTCACAATTCCAGGGGAGATCATGGGTTCATTGACCGATTCCCCCAAATATTCGATAAGGGGCACGTACCAATTGGGGGGAAACACCATATCGACATGGATTTCAGAAATGTACTCCACATTCCTATGATGCTTCCAAATGTATTCAAAACAAGTTTGTCTTGCCTCAGCAATACCTATGTTCTCTCCATGGCCAAGAATTACCGGGGATAAGCCACATTCAGATAGCAGCGCCCTCAAGTTTTCATTACTTAGACACCCTTGGTTATATAAAACAATATGCTGATCCTCCGATGATCGCAGGCTCTCGAAGCATGCTGTTGCCATACTTAAATCAGCGGGCAAATGTTCGCTGCGTATCAGTACAGGTAAGGTATGAATAATTTTCATTAATCCCCCTCCTCCCCTATTCGATCCATGGAATCAGGTTTGGATTCTGATCCAATATAGATAAATACTGCTCCATCCAACCATATTTCGCTTCCGGATCAAGCAGCATATACCTTTGGTATTTTTCAAGGCGGTATTCCGATCGAGCCCATCCGAAGTGTTTTAAGCGGAGATCAGATAAACGATGGGGTAGTTCAAATATATTTTCTGGGAACCGTCCACAATGCTGAGGGGTTTCCCTCCAATGGTATACAAAATCAGGGCGGTAACGGATCAAGAAAGGCCGGTAAGTAAAGTGTGATCTCCAAAGATGGTCCTCTCTGTAATGCGATTGATTCCAAAAGTCGTAGAGCCGAAAACAAAACACGTCGACTTCCCTTTGCTGTAACATGGCATGGACTTCCCCAGAAAAACGACTTTCGAATATTTCGTCTGCATCAAGATTCAAAACCCACTCAGGTTCGGCTTTTATGGTTTCCTCCCATTGCTGCTTTCGCAAATTCACCTCGTTATTAAACTTAGAGATGTCGTTCCTAACGATCCGAACGGGTATCCCTTGCAGCGTGTCAAGGCAAATATCTACCGTGTTATCTTCACTGCCGTCGTCGATAATCACGGCTTCGTCAATATATTTTCGGTGCTCTTCGAGTACTTGCCTTAAGTATCGATTCCCCTCGTTTTTAAGCACCATGGTCAACGTCAATTTGGCAGACCCTTGCTTTGCCACAGAACCATTACTTTTGTATGTGTCACTTGGGAGTATGCGCATATTCGATTGATCGATTTCGCCCCCACTCTCTCGTTTGAAGTTCTCAACCCCTTCTAGGTCGGATTCCCGATAAATGTGATACGCTGGAAAAAAAGTATCCACATATAACGGAACCCCCATCGCGGAGGCGCGAATACAGAAATGACGATCCTCTCCCCAAAAGGAAAGATTTTTAATAGGATTGAAGTTCACTCCAGCAACCATCGCTTGACGGCTGATCAGGGTACAGGCTCCTAGTCCCCCTACCTCATAAACTCCCGGCACCTTTAATTGAGTAATAAATTGTTCGTAGCGTTTGGCTATTTCCTCATCACTTAAATCCTCCCCCCTTTGCTGTTCCCACTGTGTATATTCGTCTCGGAGCCATACCTGGGGCTGAGGTGCAGCATTGAGCTGCCATGAGGTCCAAAAAATTTCCGACACAATATCCTTTCCCGAAGCTACCAGTTGTTCAACCGTTTTTGGATGCAGCAACAAATCTGAATCAACTAAAAACAAAAAGTCGTACTGTTCATCTATGGCATGTCGGATCATGGTATTCTTAAATTCGGCCACTTTCCAAATCAGACGCTCGTTCCAAAAATGCGTATTTTCGTTCCGGTAATATTCGTCTCTATGCTCGGATTTCTGCACCGTGACTGGAGCTGCCACCTGGGCAAATTCCTGAAGCATAGCACTGGATTGTTCGTCCTGGTTGTCGTCAATAAAAAAATATCCGAAATCCACATGGTCCTGTCTTAATCGACGCAGAGAAATTAAAAACTCACGTAATATGGCCGGTTTTTGATGGACAGGACTTCCGAGTAACACACGTTTTTTGTTCTCATTCATGAAAATCACCGCCGCCGACTTTTACCCCCTCAAACTTGCCTAAGACAGATTCCAAATAGCGTTTATTCTGGATGACTTTTGGGTCAGTCGGTCGATAGCTGCGGGCAATCTCATTATGATTGTAAGCAAGCCTGTATTCGCCAATCCGGTCGTAACATACGCAAAGCTGAAGGTGGGGGAGCCAAGTAGAGCATGCATGGTTAAAAAAGCCTAGGTTATCTCCTGGCAGTTCGTGTTGGGTGGCCAGCTTATACCAGAATATCGCTGTCCGAATATCGTCTTGTTGCAAAAAATGATATCCAATACGACAACAAAATTCAGGACGTGGGCTGCTATACCGAAAGGAGCGCAGTGAGGATTCTAACTCCTTTTCCCGATCACCGAGCTCGTGATAACAATCCGCTAACTTTCCGCAGGAAGAAATATTATCCTCAATCCACCCTTTCTCAGTGGCTAGAAATTTTTCGTAATAACAAATCGCTTGTTCGTACATCTGGTGATCAACGAGTTCATTTGCGAAGTAATATAAGTCCCTTGGAGAAAACACCTCGCCGCGGAGTAACCGTTTTTCGTATATGCTAAGATTCCTGTCGCTATCATGGTGGAGACTGCTGTGTGTGACGGCCACATCGCTATTTAAAATATTTCCCCACACTTCAAGGTACTCGTGGACAGCACCGATCCATTGGAACTTATTTTCCCTCTTTACGAGTCGATTACGTCGAACGCTCGAAGTCACATTTCCAAATTCATCGAAAGCCAAATGGTAATCCATTGTAACGGAATCAACGGCTGGATCGAGTATCCCTTTAAGATCCATAAGTTTCCTTGAATCGTCATCCTTTAACAAATCGTCCGCGTCCAGCCAAAAGATGTAATCTTTATTGGCGCAACTAAAGGCATAATTCCGGGCCGCGGCAAAATCATCAATCCATTCAAAGTCGTAAATTTGGTCCGTATATTGAAGTGCAATTTCTTTCGTGTTGTCCGTTGACCCTGTATCTACAATAATGATTTCGTCAACGATGTTCTGAACAGATTTCAAACAACGACCGAGTGTCTCCTCTTCGTTTTTTACGATCATACAAAGACTTATCGAAATCAAATTGCTCACCTCATTACAAATATATTCCGGAAGAAATGTCATGTGATCGTGCCTCTCTAATTGAACCAAGCATTTCAAACAATAAAAGCGGCTACCCTAAAATAGGATTAGCCGCCTTTTTATCTAAGGCTGTATTAAAGTTCCTGTAAGGGTAATTGCTCCAATCGCATTTGCTGTACCAATAGTAGTCAGTGCAGCTAATGAATACGAAACATTACCCGTTCCAGGGGTCAGATCAACGTGGTCAACACCTGTTGCTTCAAATGTGGCATTTCCAACGGCATGCTTACTAATGCTAAATATAATCGTTGCCCCACGGAGAATTTGTAATTGGATCGCTGTAGTGCCCGCGGTAGACTGCCAGCCTACGATGCCTGTTAACCAAATCCTACTTCCAGCTGGAACTCCGGTTATGGTAATGGTTTTTAATGTTGTGGCCGCGGCAGCTATCGGGATTGCAGAACTCCCCGTCGTATTTGGTGAATTCTCCGATACCTGAAACTGTTGGAAAGCCCCTGTCGGGCCGGTCGCTCCGGTGGCTCCCGTTGCTCCAGTCGCTCCAGTCGCTCCGGTAGCTCCAGTGGCTCCGGTGGCTCCCGTTGCTCCAGTTGCTCCAGTGACTCCTGTTGCTCCTGTTGCTCCAGTCGCTCCAGTGACTCCTGTTGCTCCTGTTGCTCCTGTTGCTCCAGTTGCTCCAGTCGCTCCGGCTGCTCCAGTTGATCCCGTTACCCCAGTTGCTCCCGTTACACCAGTTGCTCCAGTTGCTCCTGTTGCTCCAGTCGCTCCCGTTGCTCCGGTT